>NZ_JBOBDQ010000025.1:0-71425 GCF_050586565.1 Pseudomonas sp. WC1 | reverse complement strand
AAACCCCACCCCTGTGGGAGCCGGCTTGCCGGCGAAAGGGCCGCGCTGCGGCCCCAGTGCTGGATCAGTGCCCGCCCAGGTAGGCGTTACGCACCTCCTCGTTGACCAACAGCTCCTGCCCAGTCCCGGTCATGCGAATCTGCCCGTTGACCATCACATAGGCCCTGTCCGACAGCTTCAATGCATGGTTGGCATTCTGCTCGACCAGGAAAATGGTCATCCCGGTCTGCGCCAGCTCGCGCAGGGTCGAGAAGATCTGCTTGACCACGATCGGCGCCAGCCCCAGCGACGGCTCATCGAGCAGCAACAGCTTGGGCCGGCTCATCAGCGCCCGGGCAATCGCCAGCATCTGCTGCTCGCCCCCGGACATGGTCATGGCCCGCTGGTTGCGCCGTTCCTTGAGCCGCGGGAACAGCTCGTACATGCGCTGCATGTCCTGGTCTGCATGTTTGTCGCCGATCGGGATGGTGCCCATCATCAGGTTTTCCTCGACGGTCATGTCGGGGAACACCCGGCGCCCCTCCGGGGACTGGGCGATGCCATTGGACGCGATGTAGTGCGACGACTTGCGGGTGATGTCGGTGCCGCGATACACGATCTGCCCGGATGCCGCGCGCGGCTGGCCGAAGATCGACATCAGCAGCGTGGACTTGCCCGCGCCGTTGGCGCCGATCAGGCTCACCGTCTCGCCTTCGTTGATGTGCATCGAGACCTTCTTCAGGGCCTGGATCGGCCCATAGAACACATCCAGGTCCTTCAGCTCGAGAATGGGCGCGCTCATGTCAGTTCCTCTTCGTCGGCACCCAGGTAGGCGGCAATCACCGTCGGGTTGTGGCGGATATCCTGCGGTGATCCTTCGGCAATCACGTTGCCGTGGTCGAGCACGACGATGTGGTCGGAGATGCTCATGACCATGCCCATGTCGTGCTCGATCAGCACCACGGTGATGTCATGCTCGTCGCGCAGCACGCGGATCATGCGGCTCAGCGCTTCGGTTTCCTGGGGGTTGAGGCCGGCAGCCGGTTCGTCCAGGCAGATGATCTTCGGCCGCGTGCACATGGCCCGGGCAATCTCCAGGCGGCGCTGCTGGCCGTAGGACAGCTCACCGGCCAGGCGGTTGGCGCAGTCCACCAGGTCGACCACCTCCAGCCAGTAGAACGCATGGTCGAGGGCATCGCTCTCGGCCTTGCGGTAGCCCGGGGTATTGAGCACCCCGGCCAGCAGGTTGCGGTTGACCCACATGTGCTGGGCCACCAGCAGGTTCTCCACCACCGACATTTCCTTGAACA
This sequence comes from Pseudomonas sp. WC1, assembly GCF_050586565.1. NCBI lineage: Bacteria > Pseudomonadati > Pseudomonadota > Gammaproteobacteria > Pseudomonadales > Pseudomonadaceae > Pseudomonas > Pseudomonas sp. WC1. Next base: position 70,136 of record NZ_JBOBDQ010000025.1, on the reverse strand, counting down.
GGCGGATATTCTGGAAGGTGCGCGCCAGCCCGGCGCGGTTGACCAGGTGGGTGCCGCCGAACATCTTGTAGTACAGGCGGTTGGCGAAGCGTGCCGGCGAAACGAAGTCCGCCGCCCGGAAGCGCTCGCCGAGCAGCTGGATGACGTTGGTGTGGCTGCCGCGCACGTTCAGTTCGATCCGCCCGCCGGTGGCCTTGTAGAAGCCCGTGAGGCAGTTGAACACCGTGGTCTTGCCGGCGCCATTGGGGCCGATCAGGGCGAAGATCTGGTTGCGTTTGACCTGCAGGCTGACATCGCTGAGCGCCTTGATCCCACCGAACTGCATCATCAGGTTGTCTACAGACAGAATGACTTCGTCGCTCATGGCGCCACTCCTTTACGCGGGACCACGCCGGTACGGCTGATGCGGATCAGCCCCCGCGGTCGCCAGATCATCATCAGCACCATCAGCACGCCGAACAGCAGCACTCGGTATTCGGAGAAGCTGCGCAGCAGCTCGGGCGCCACGGTCAGCACGAACGCCGCGATCACCACGCCCACGGTCGAGCCCATGCCGCCGAGCACGACGATGGCCAGGATCAGCGCGGACTCGAAGAAGGTGAACGACGATGGGTTGACGAAGCCCTGGTAGGTGGCAAAGAACACCCCGGCAAGGCCTGCGGTAGACGCGCCGAGGGTGAACGCGGAAAGCTTGACCAGTACGTGGTTCAGGCCCATCGAGCGGCAGGCGATCTCGTCCTCGCGCAAGGCTTCCCAGGCGCGGCCCACCGGCATGCGGGTCAGCCGGTGCTTGACGTAGAGCACCGCCAGCACCACCAGGAACAGCACCGCGTAGATGAACACGAACTTGAGGTTGGCGTTGTATTCGAAGCCGAAGAACTCGTGGATCGGCACCCCGCCATCCTTGGCCCGGCGGCCGAACTCCAGGCCCAGGAAGGTCGGCGACGGCGCCGGCATGCCGTTGGGGCCGCCGGTGAACGACAGCCAGTTGTTCAACACCAGGCGGATGATCTCACCGAAGCCGAGGGTGACGATGGCCAGGTAGTCGCCATGCATGCGCAACACCGGGAAGCCGAGGATGCACCCCGCCAGCGCCGCGGCGATGGCCGCCAGTGGCAGCACGCTCCAGAAGCCCAGGCCCAGGTACTGGTAGCCCAGCGCCAGGCCGTAGGCACCGATGGCGTAGAACGCCACATAGCCCAGATCAAGCAGGCCGGCCAGGCCGACCACGATGTTCAGGCCCAGCCCCAGCAACACATAGATCAGGCCGAGGATGACCACGGTCAGCAGGTACTTGTTGGCAAAGATCGGGAACACGATGGCGATAACGATCAGCGCCGGGATGATGTAGCGCAGGCGCGACTTGTAGTTCGGCGCCAGCACATGCACGCCCGAGCCGCCGCTGTCGAAGCCCTGAAGCATGCGTTGGCCGGTCGGCGTCTGCAGGAACAGGCTGAGGATGAATCGCCCGACCATCACGCCGCCGACCAGCCAGGCCACGCGGGCGGGTTCGGCATTGAACGTGTAGCCATCGAGCACAACGCCGACGACGGGGCCGAAGACGATAAGGGCCAGCAGGCCCGCGACGAGGGTCTCCAGCAGGCTGCGTTTAAGGTCGAAACCCTTGGTTTGCGAAGCAGAGGCAGTATTGGCAACGGACATGTTTCACACCTTAGCCACGAGCGGGCGACCCAGCAGGCCTTGGGGACGGAAGATGAGGATCATCACCAGCAGCGAGAAGCTGAACACGTCCTTGTAGTCGGAGTTGATCAGGCCGGAGAACAACGATTCGGAAATCCCCAGGATGATCCCACCAAGCATGGCCCCCGGCAGCGAGCCAATGCCGCCGAGCACCGCGGCGGTGAAGGCTTTGATACCGATGATGAAGCCGGCGTAGAAATCGAAGGTGCCGTAGTTCATGGTGATCAGCACGCCGGCCAGCGCAGCCATCACCGCACCGATGACGAACACGTAGGAGATTACCCGGTCGGTATTGATGCCCAGGATCGAGGCCATCTTGCGGTCTTGTTGCGTGGCCCGGCACATGCGCCCGAGCTTGGTGTACTTGATCACGTAGGTGAGCAGTGCCATGCCGACGAAGGCAGCCACCAGGATGAAGATCTTGGTGTAGGTCAGTTGCACGAAACCGGTGCCCACTTCGACACGCATGGCGCCTTCAAGCAGGGTCGGTACGCCTTGCTGGCGGGCGCCCTGGCTGATCTGCGCGTAGTTCTGCAGGATCAGCGAAATGCCGATGGCGCTGATCAAGGGCGCGAGGCGAGTGGAGTTGCGCAGGGGTTTGTAGGCGATGCGTTCGATGGTGAAGCCGTAGACGCCGGTGACGACGATGGTGAACAACAGGGTGCCCAGCATCAGCAGCGGAAACGACTCGATACCGAAGTAGGCCAGCAATGCCAGGCTGATCGCCGCGAGATACGCGGAGATCATGTACACCTCGCCGTGCGCGAAGTTGATCATGCCGATGATGCCATAGACCATTGTGTAGCCGATGGCGATCAGGCCATAGACCGACCCGAGGGTCAGGCCGTTGACCAGTTGCTGCAGGAAAATACCATCCATAACGCAATCTCACCTGATTGAGATTGCACGAGTGCCGACCACGCAGGGCCCGGGTGCAGCGGCCCTCGCAGCGCAGAACTGTGCACATCTACTGACAAAGACAGGTACCGCGGGGCAACGGCCCGGGGCATCGCGCGCCCGGGCCGGATGCCATTGTTATTTTTGTTTTTCCAGCTGGTGGTACTTGCCGTTGGCATCCCACTGGTAGACCACGTAGTCGGAAACCGTCAGGTCGCCCTTCTGGTCCCACTTCTTCTCGCCCATGACAGTCTTGACCGGGTTGGCCTTGAGCCACTTGGCGGCGTCCTCGCCCTTGTTCGACTTGGCGCCGTTGAACGCGGCGGCCAGGGCCTGCACCGATGCGTAGGCATACAGGGTGTAGCCTTCAGGCTCGGTGCCGTTCTTGCGGAACTCCTCGACCACCGCCTTGCTGTCGGGCAGCAGGCGCGGGTCGGCGCCGAAGGTCATGTACACGCCATTGGTGTACTGGGCGCCGCCGGCGGTGGCCACCAGTTCGTCGGTGACGATGCCGTCGTCGGACATGAATGCCACGTCCTTCAGGCCCTGCTCGCGCAGCTGGCGCACCAGAGGGCCGGCCTCCGGGTGCAGGCCGCCGAAGTAGACGACATCGGCACCTGCGGCGCGGATCTTGGTGACAACGGCGCTAAAGTCTTTCTCGCCGCGGGTCAGGCCCTCGTACAGCACCGGGGTGACGCCGCGCTTGATCAGCTGGGCCTTGGTGGCGTCGGCCAGACCCTGGCCATAGGTGTCCTTGTCGTGCAGCACCACCACCTTCTTGCCCTTGAGCACGTCGACAATGTAGTTGCCGGCGACGATGCCCTGCTGGTCGTCACGGCCGCACATGCGGAACATCGCGGACAGGCCGCGCTCGGTCACCTGCGGGTTGGTGGAGCCGGGAGTGATGGCGATCACGCCGGCCTCATCGTAAACCTCGGAAGCGGGGATGGTGTTGGAGGAGCAAAAGTGACCGACCACGCCCGCCACCTTGTCCTGGTCGACCAGGCGGTTGGCCACGGATACTGCCTGCTTCGGCTCGCAAGCGTCATCGCCCTTGACCAGCACGATCTTCTCGCCGTTGACGCCGCCGGCCTTGTTGATCACGTCGGCTGCGGCCTGCGCACCTTTCATGTACTGCTCGCCAAACGCTGCGTTGGCTCCGGTCATCGGGCCCGCGACGCCGATCTTGATGTCGGCCTGAACATACGAAGAAACACCCAGTGCGGTGGCTACAGCCAGTGCCAGGAAACCTTTCTTGTAAAACGTCTGCGACATGAGGTGGTGCTCCTAGAATATTTTTTTTGGTTGGCACTACAACTTCTCAGCCCTGTGCTCCGAGCAAGGGCCGTGCCAGTGGTTTTGTCTTCCGGGAAAACACACGACAAGGGGTGAACAGAGGCGACCGGCGGCCTTTTCTTTATTGAGCGTGCAACCGTCTGCCGCACGGCAAGTGACACCCACACGCCTAGACAAGGAGCAACCAGCGCCCGCCATCATTGCAACCCTCGCAAGTGTTAACGTGCAACCGCGCTGTAACAGCGGACGTCACCGAACTGCACACCACTGGTGCGCGACTGCTACAGGGAGCACTGTTTGAAGGCTAGCTGTTGCGTGAAAAAATACCTGTCGGCGCCGAATGGCGAGCGACGTGGGAGCGGGCTTGCCCCGCGATCCCGCCACATTCTGGACTAAAAGGCTGGCACAATACCGACCATTGCCCGCTTTGGAGCTTCCCCCTGATGAGCGAGAGCGCATTCGCCGAGCGCATCGTGCACAACCTGCTCGACACCGACTTCTACAAGCTCACGATGATGCAGGGCGTCCTGCACAACTACCCGGACGCCGATGTCGAATGGGAGTTTCGCTGCCGCAACGGCGAGGACCTGCGCCCCTACCTGGGCGAGATCCGCAACCAGCTCGAGCTGCTCAGCGAGCTGACCCTGGATGACGGCCAACTGGCCTTCCTCGAGCGCATCAGCTTCCTCAAGCCGGACTTCCTGCGCTTCCTGCGCCTGTTCCGCTTCAACCTGCGCTATGTGCGCATCGGCATCGAGAACGACCAACTGTTCCTGCGCCTGAAAGGCCCATGGCTGCATGTGATCCTGTTCGAAGTGCCGCTGCTGGCCATCATCAGCGAAGTGCGCAACCGCCACCTGCACCCGCGCATGCGCCTGGCCGAAGCCCGCGACCAGCTATATCGCAAGTTCGACTGGCTGCGCGCCCACGCCAGCGACGACGAACTGGCCGAACTGCAGGTGGCCGACTTTGGCACCCGCCGGCGCTTCTCCAGCCGCGTGCAGGAAGACGTGGTGCGGGTGCTGCGCGATGAGTTCCCGGGCCGCTTCGTCGGCACCAGCAACGTCGACCTGGCATGGAAGCTGGATATCAAGCCCCTGGGCACCATGGCCCACGAATGGATCATGGCCCACCAGCAGCTAGGCCCACGGCTGATCGACAGCCAGATCGCCGCTCTGGACTGCTGGGTGCGCGAGTACCGTGGGCTGCTCGGCATCGCCCTGACCGACTGCATCACCATGGATGCCTTCCTGAAGGATTTCGACCTGTACTTCGCCAAGCTGTTCGATGGCCTGCGCCACGATTCGGGCGAGCCGGTGGCCTGGGCGGAAAAGGCCATCGCCCATTATCAGAAGCTCGGTATCGACCCGATGACCAAGACCCTGGTGTTCTCCGATGGCCTGAACCTGACCCGCTCGCTGGAGATCTTCCGTGCCTTGCGCGGGCGCATCAACGTCAGCTTTGGCATCGGTACCAATCTGACGTGCGACATCCCCGGCGTGGCACCGATGAACATCGTGCTTAAAATGACCGACTGCAACGGCTCGCCGGTGGCGAAGATCTCCGACGAAGCCGCCAAGACGCAGTGCCGTGACGAAAACTTCGTCGCTTACATGCGCCACGTATTCAAAGTCCACAGCAAGGAGTAACCCATGCAAGCCGTTCAGCAAGAGATTGCCCGGGCGCTCAAGGTGCAGCCGCCATTCGCCGATGCTGCCGCCCTTGAGCAGGAAGTGGCCCGGCGCGTGGCGTTCATCAAGGACTGCCTGGCCAATGCCCGGCTCAAGACCCTGGTGCTGGGCATCAGTGGCGGTGTCGACTCGCTGACCGCCGCCCTGCTCGCGCAGCGCGCCATCTGCGAGCTGCGCGACGAAACCGGCGACAAGGCATATACCTTCATCGCCGTGCGCCTGCCGTACCACGTGCAGCACGACGAGCACGACGCCCAGGCCTGCCTGGAGGTGATCAAGGCCGACGAGGTGCACACCATCGACATCGCGCCAGCCGTAAAGGCCTTGGCGGCGGAGGTCGAGGAACTGAAAAACGGCTCGCCGACCCTGGTCGACTTCGTCGTTGGCAACGTCAAGGCGCGCACGCGCATGGTCGCCCAATACACCGTCGCCGGTGCCCGTGCGGGCCTGGTGATCGGCACGGATCACGCGGCCGAAGCGGTGATGGGCTTCTTCACCAAGTTCGGTGACGGGGCCTGCGACCTGGCGCCGCTGAGCGGGCTGGTGAAAAACCAGGTGCGCTCCATTGCGCGCAGCTTTGGCGCGCCGGAATCGCTGGTGGAAAAAGTACCGACCGCGGACCTCGAAGACCTCGAACCGGGCAAGCCGGACGAAGCGTCCCACGGCGTGACCTACCAGCAGATCGACGCCTTCCTGCACGGTGAGCCGGTGAGCCAGGAGGCGTTCGACATCATCGTCGCCACCTACCGCAAGACCCAGCACAAGCGCGAGCTGCCGTTCGCCCCTTGATCCGGCTATGAAAACAACTGTGGGAGCGTGCCTGCCCTGCGATGACGTTGGTGGTTTCACCTTCGCCATCGCGGGGCAAGCCCGCTCCCACAAGGGTACTGCGTCAGGCGTCGCTTACTTGACGACGACCTTGCCCTTCATCATCGAGATGTGGCCAGGGAAGGTGCAGAAGAAGCTGTAGTCGCCACCGGCTTCCAGCTTGGAAGTATCGAGCTTGAAGGTGTCTTTTTCGCCGGCACCGATCATCTTGGTGTGGCCGATGATCGCGGCGTTGTCGGCCTTGATGTAATCCTTGTCCAGGCCTTGCGACATGCCTTCGGTGGCGATGGCCTGCATGTCGGCGGTCTTGCTGATGACCAGGTTGTGGCCCATGACGTTCTTCGGCAGGCTGCCACCGTGGGTCAGTTCGATCTCGACGGTCTTGCAGCTCTTGTCGACGGTGAATTCCTTGGTGTTGAACGACATCTGGTCGGTCGAGTCGACAGTCACCTTGCAGTCGGCGGCAAAGACGGAGGCGCTGGCGAGGGTCAGCAGGGATACCGCTACAGCTTTCGCAAACATCATGAATCTCCTTGGCAGGGTTTTATCAATTGCGAGACTGCCTGAAAACCGGACGCCCGTACCTGATATGGGTCAAGAGGTGTCAAGTCGCCAGCCAGTAGATTTGTTCAATGGATTGTATACAACCAATCAAAGTGCACATCATGCCCTCTTAATGGACGATGAGACAACCTCTCAATTAGGAGCAATGTCATGACATTGAGCAGCATGATGCGCAGCCTGCTGGCAGCCTACGCCTGTGGCGCGGCCGGTTCGGCGGCCTGCGAGTTCGCCCGCCCCGAATGATCCCCTTGGAAGCGACAGGCATGCGCCTTACCCTGTGCGCGCATGTAAAGGGAGATAAGCAATGCCTGTACGTTCCATTTGTGTCTTCTGTGGCGCCAGCATCGGTGCCAACCCTGCCTACCGTGAAGCCGCCGTCGCCCTCGGCCAGACCATCGCACGCCGTGGCCTGACGCTGGTGTACGGCGGCGGCGCGGTCGGCCTGATGGGCACCGTCGCCGATGCCGCCATGGCGGCGGGTGGCGAGGTTGTCGGCATCATTCCTGAAAGCCTGATGAACGCCGAAATCGGCCACAAGGGCCTGACCCGCCTGGAGGTGGTGGATGGCATGCATGCGCGCAAGGCGCGCATGGCCGAACTCAGCGACGCCTTCATCGCCCTGCCGGGTGGCCTGGGTACGCTGGAGGAGCTGTTCGAGGTGTGGACCTGGGGGCAACTAGGCTATCACGCCAAGCCGCTGGGGCTGCTGGATGTGAATGGGTTCTATGCGAAGCTCGGCGGGTTCCTCGACCATATTGTCGAGGAAGGCTTCGTACGGCCGCAGCACCGGGCGATGCTGTTGCTCGGGGAGCAGCCGGAGGCGCTGCTGGAGGGGATGGATCGATTCGAGTCGCCGGTGTTGCCGAAGTGGGTGGACAAGAAGCCTGATTAATCGAAAAGGGGCTGCGCTGCAGCCCATCGCCGGCAAGCCGGCTCCCACAGGTGCAGCACATGCCTTGCCCTAGTGGGAGCCGGCTTGCCGGCGATGGGCCGCAACGCGGCCCCTTTTATGATCAACGCGGGATGACAGGCTGGCGCGGCTTCTTGCCCTTGCCGCCACCACCCTTGGCCGCTTCCTTGCGCTCCTTGGCCGCCTGCTGGTTGCGGGCGAACGCCTCGGCCTTGGCTTTCTCGCGCTTGTCCCACGGCTTGCTGCCATCGCTGGCACGCGGCGGCAGGCCGGTGTGCTGGGTGAGGATCTTCTGGTCCTTGCCCACCTTGTGGCTGCCGGCCGGGGTCGAGTTCTTGCGCCGCGCACTCTGGTAAGTGTCGGTCGCCGGCTGGTGCAGCGGGATCAGCTGGTGCTTGCCTGGCCCGATCAGGTCGGCGCGGCCCATGCGCTGCAGCGCCTCGCGCAGCATCGGCCAGCCCTTTGGATCGTGATAACGCAGGAACGCCTTGTGCAAGCGGCGCTGCTCCTCGCTCTTGACGATCTCCACCCCTTCGCTCTTGTAGGTGACCTTGCGCAGCGGGTTCTTGCCCGAATGGTACATGGCGGTGGCCGAAGCCATCGGCGACGGATAGAACGCCTGCACCTGGTCGGCGCGGAAGCCATTGCCCTTGAGCCACAGGGCCAGGTTCATCATGTCTTCGTCGGTGGTGCCCGGGTGGGCGGCGATGAAGTATGGGATCAGGTACTGCTCCTTGCCCGCCTCTTTCGAGAACTTCTCGAACATGCGCTTGAAGCGGTCGTAGGTGCCGATGCCCGGCTTCATCATCTTGTCCAGCGGACCACGCTCGGTGTGCTCCGGGGCGATCTTCAGGTAACCGCCAACGTGGTGGGTGACCAGCTCACGCACGTACTCCGGCGACTCGACCGCCAGGTCGTAGCGCAGGCCCGAGGCGATCAGGATCTTCTTGACCCCCGGCAGGGCACGAGCCTTGCGATACAGCTCGATCAGCGAGCTGTGGTCGGTGTTGAGGTTCTCGCAGATGCCCGGGAACACGCACGAAGGCTTGCGGCAGTGCTTCTCGATGTCGTGGCTCTTGCAGGCAATGCGGTACATGTTGGCGGTCGGGCCGCCGAGGTCGGAGACCACGCCGGTGAAGCCCGGCACCTTGTCGCGCATCTCCTCGATCTCGTGCAGGATCGACTCGTGGGAGCGGTTCTGGATGATCCGGCCTTCGTGCTCGGTGATCGAGCAGAAGGTGCAGCCACCGAAGCAGCCACGCATGATGTTCACCGAGAAGCGGATCATCTCGTAGGCCGGGATGCGCTCCTTGCCATACGCCGGGTGCGGGATGCGCGCATAGGGCATGCCGAACACATAGTCCATCTCTTCGGTGGTCATGGGAATGGGTGGCGGGTTGAACCACACATCCACCTCGCCATGCTTCTGCACCAGGGCGCGGGCGTTGCCCGGGTTGGTCTCCAGGTGCAGCACACGGTTGGCGTGGGCATAGAGCACCGGGTCGTTGCGCACCTTCTCGAACGACGGCAGGCGGATCACCGACTTCTCGCGGGTGACGCTCGGGCTGTCGAGGATCTGCACGACCTTGGCTTCGTTCGGGTCTTCCTGGTCGCCCTTGGCCTGCTCGATGGCACAGGCCTGGGTGTCCTGGGTGTTCACGTACGGGTTGATGATCTTGTCGACCCGACCCGGGCGGTCGATACGGGTGGAGTCGATCTCGAACCAGCCCTGCGGGGTGTCGCGACGAATGAACGCGGTGCCGCGCACATCGGTGATGTGCTCGATGCTTTCACCCTGGGACAGGCGCTGGGCAACCTCGACGATCGCGCGTTCGGCGTTGCCGTACAGCAGGATGTCGGCACTGGCGTCGACCAGGATCGAGTGGCGGACCTTGTCCTGCCAGTAGTCGTAATGGGCGATGCGGCGCAGCGAGGCCTCGATGCCGCCGAGCACGATCGGCACGTGCTTGTAGGCCTCCTTGCAGCGCTGGCTGTACACCAGGCTGGCGCGGTCCGGACGCTTGCCGGCCATGCCGCCTGGCGTGTAGGCGTCGTCGGAACGGATTTTCTTGTCCGCGGTGTAGCGGTTGATCATCGAGTCCATGTTGCCCGCCGCGACCCCGAAGAACAGGTTCGGCTCGCCGAGCTTCATGAAGTCGTCCTTCGACTGCCAGTTCGGCTGGGCGATGATGCCCACCCGGAAGCCCTGGGCCTCGAGCAGGCGGCCGATGATGGCCATGCCGAACGATGCGTGGTCGACGTAGGCGTCACCGGTCACGATGATGATGTCGCAGGAATCCCAGCCGAGCTGATCCATCTCCTCCCTGCTCATCGGCAGGAACGGCGCTGGCCCGAAGCATTCGGCCCAGTACTTGGGATAGTCGTAGAGTGGTTTGGCTGCTTGCATGTCAGTGACCGGTTCTAATGTGCAGGAAAATCGCGGGCGCGGAATATAGCACAAATTTTGACCAAATCCGACGGTGGTGGTCGGATTCATCTGTAGCTTCCACTGGCCCTATCGCCGGCAAGCCGGCTCCCACAGGAGCGCTACTGCCGGGGTAGGCTCGGTGATTATTCGTCGTCGTCGAAGTTGTACATGCCCGGCGCGAGGTTCTCGAAGCGGGTGTACTTGCCGATGAACGCCAGGCGAATGAAGCCGATGGGGCCGTTACGCTGCTTGCCGATGATGATCTCGGCCACGCCCTTGTGCTCGGTCTCGGGGTGATACACCTCGTCACGGTAGACGAACATGATCACGTCGGCGTCCTGCTCGATCGCACCCGATTCACGAAGGTCGGAGTTGACCGGGCGCTTGTTGGGGCGCTGCTCCAGGGAGCGGTTGAGCTGTGACAGGGCGATTACCGGGCAGTTGAATTCCTTGGCCAGCGCCTTGAGCGAGCGGGAGATCTCGGAAATCTCGTTGGTCCGGTTGTCACCGGCCGAACCCGGGATCTGCATCAGCTGCAGGTAGTCGACCATGATCATGGCGATCTCGCCATGCTCGCGAGCCAGGCGGCGGGTGCGCGCACGCATTTCCGATGGACTGATGCCGGCGGTATCGTCGATGAACAGCTTGCGGTCGTTCAGCAGGTTGACCGCCGAGGTCAGCCGCGGCCAGTCGTCGTCGTCCAGCTGACCGGAACGCACCTTGGTCTGGTCGATGCGCCCCAGGGACGACAGCATACGCATGATCAGCGATTCACCGGGCATCTCGAGGGAGAACACCAGCACCACCTTGTCGCTGCGCAACACGGCGTTTTCCACCAGGTTCATGGCGAAGGTGGTCTTGCCCATCGACGGACGGCCCGCGACGATGATCAGGTCGGCGGCCTGCAGGCCGCTGGTCTTTTCGTCCAGGTCGGTGAAACCGGTGGACACGCCGGTGATGTCGCTGTCGGAGTTGAACAGCGTGTCGATACGGTCGATGGCCATGGTCAACAACTCATTGACCCCCACCGGCCCGCCGGTCTTCGGCCGCGCCTCGGCGATCTGGAAGATCTGCCGTTCGGCGTCGTCGAGGATCTCTTCGGCGTTACGCCCCTGCGGGTTGAAGGCGTTGTCTGCGATATCGGTGCTGATGCTGATCAGCTGCCGCAGCGTGGCCCGCTCGCGGATGATCGCGGCGTAGGCCTTGATGTTGGCTACCGACGGCGTGTTCTTGGCCAGCTCGGCCAGATACGCCAGGCCGCCGACCTGGGTGGACACGCCTTCCTTGTCCAGTTGCTCGTGCAGGGTGACCACGTCGAACGGCTGGTTCGCATCCACCAACTTGTGGATGGCGCGGAAGATCAGGCGATGGTCATGCCGATAGAAATCGCCGTCCGACACCTGATCCAGCACCCGTTCCCAAGCGTTGTTGTCCAGCATCAGGCCACCGAGCACGGCCTGTTCGGCCTCGATGGAATGCGGCGGCACCTTCAGGGCAGCGGTTTGCAGGTCGAGTTGTTCGGGGGTGGTGATCTCGTTCATGGCCACGAAAGAATTCTGGAAGATGAAAAAGACAAAGGGCACGGCCTGCGCAAAACAGGACCGTGCCCGATGTTAACCGCCTGGCCCGCGAGGGACCAGCCGATTACGCAGCTTAGGCAGCTACGACGACCACACGTACGGTGGCTTCAACGTCGCTGTGCAGGTGCACGGCTACGTCGTATTCGCCAACCTGACGGATGGTGCCGTTCGGCAGACGAACTTCAGCCTTGGCCACTTCAACGCCGGAGGCGGTCAGGGCGTCAGCGATGTCGTGGGTGCCGATCGAACCGAACAGCTTGCCTTCGTCGCCAGCGGTGGCAGTGATGGTCACTTCCAGCTCGGCCAGTTGGGCAGCGCGGCTTTCAGCCGAAGCTTTTTTCTCTGCGGCGGCTTTTTCCAGCTCGGCGCGGCGTTCTTCGAACGCGGCCAGGTTGGCGGCGTTGGCAACGGTGGCCTTGCCGAATGGCAGCAGGAAGTTACGGCCGTAACCAGCCTTAACGTTTACTTTGTCGCCCAGGTTGCCCAGGTTGGCGACTTTTTCCAGCAGGATCAGTTCCATTTGGTAAAACCTCTTAACTTTTAACCTTCACCGTTCGCGGAGTCGTCACCCTGTGAAGGGGACTTGCGACCGCGAAAATCAATCAGGCTGTCGACAATGGCCAGAACCACGAGCAACGGATACATCAGCTGCATGAGCAGCGGCAACGTCACGTACATCCCCACCAGCCAGAAACCGGCCAGTCGCCCTTGTGCCACCAGCCCGTGAATCAGGGCGATGCCAGCGAGCAGCAGCACCAGGCTGGACGCACTGGCCAGGACGATGAACTGAGACCCGATGAACGGGCCCAACACCATCAATGACACCAGCACCAGCATGGGTACCAGCGGCAGCCTCAGTTCGCGAAACTCGCGCCCGAAACCACCGGGGTTGTACAACGCAGCCTGCCAATAGCGCGCCAGCATCAAGGCCAGCAGGCTGAACAGCTGCAGCATTACCGCACTGGAAGCGACCAGCAAAGGGCCGATCAGCTCACCAGGTAGTACTGGTTGGCCCTCGAACTGCGGCAGGGCTTTTTCAAGCGCCTTGGCCAGCACCTCGAAGGTTTCGCGCATCACTGCATCCAGGATCAGGCTGTACAGCAAGCCTAATGCGACACTGGACAGCAGTACCCGGGTCCAGGAATGCCCGGCGCGCAACGAGGCGGCCAGACCCAGCGTTCCCAAAAGCACCAGCAAGGTGCTCGGTTCGCCGAAGAACCCCATGATCAACGCTGGCAAAAGGCCCCAGGCGATGACCGATGAAGCGTCCTTGAACCCGCGCCGCAGGAGCACGAGGCTCCCGGCAGCGGCACTCAACCAGAACAGCAGCGGCAGTACCGCGCTGATGACCACCACGAGGGTGGCCTGCACACGACCGCGCATGATGAAACTTGCCAACGCTCGCATGCTTATCCCTTGCTACTTAGTCGACGACCCGGTCTCAGCGGCCGTGGCTGTCGGTGTAGGGCAGCAGGGCCAGGAAGCGGGCGCGCTTGATAGCGGTGGCCAGCTGACGCTGATAACGAGCTTTGGTACCGGTGATGCGGCTTGGAACGATCTTGCCGGTTTCGGATACGTAAGCTTTCAGGGTGTTGAGATCTTTGAAGTCGATCTCTTTCACGTCTTCAGCAGTGAAGCGGCAGAATTTACGACGACGGAAGAAACGTGCCATGTAATAGGCTCCTCAAAAGGTCCGTGGATTACTCGTCAGCGTTATCGCTGTTGTCGCTGTCATTGCTGTCGTCGCCTTCGGCGCCATCAGCATGCTCAGGACGTTCACGACGCTCACGGCGCTCGCTGCGGTTCTCTTCTGCCTTGAGCATCTCGGACGGGCCGGTGACGGCTTCGTCGCGACGGATGACCAGGTTACGGATCACGGCATCGTTGTAGCGGAAGTTGTCTTCCAGCTCGGCCAGGGCCTTGCCGGAGCACTCAACGTTCAGCATCACGTAGTGAGCCTTGTGAACATTGTTGATTGCGTAGGCCAGTTGACGACGGCCCCAGTCTTCCAGGCGGTGGATCTTGCCACCATCTTCTTCGATCAGCTTGGTGTAACGCTCAACCATGCCGCCGACTTGCTCGCTCTGGTCCGGGTGAACCAGGAAGATGATTTCGTAATGACGCATGAATGCTCCTTACGGGTTAGTAGTCTGCCAGCAACCTGGTCAGACAAGGAGTGAATGACACTGTATGTCTTGCCCTAGAGAGAAGGCACATGCGCGCCTGCCAGCTCGGCAAGGGGCGCAATTGTAGAGAAGCCGGGAAGGACAAGCAAGGAGGTTGGCGAATATTTGAACAGCCGGAAACATATTCGCCAGGTCGGGTGATTCTTGCGGGAACGGGGCTCGTGGGAGCGGCGATGCGGCGACCCGCCCCGCGATGGTGGTGGGTTTGCCATCGCATCGCGGGGCAAGCCCGCTCCCACGACCCCGCCCCACGAGCAATGAATCAGCGCTTGACCTGACGCTGCCTCACGGCCTCGAACAGGCACACCCCGGTGGCCACCGAAACGTTCAGGCTGCTGACGCTGCCGCCCATCGGCAACTTCACCAGGAAATCACAGTGTTCACGGGTCAGGCGGCGCATGCCCTTGCCTTCGGCCCCCATGATCATCACCAGCGGACCGGTCAGGTCCTGTTGGTAGATTTCCTGCTCGGCCTCGCCAGCGGTACCGACCACCCACAGTCCGCGCTGCTGGAGTTTCTCCAGGGTACGCGCCAGGTTGGTCACGGCCACCAGCGGCATCACCTCGGCGGCGCCGCAGGCCACCTTGCGCACCACGCCGGTCAGGGTCGCGGACTTGTCCTTGGGGATCACCACGGCAGTCGCCCCGGCCGCATCGGCGGTGCGCAGGCAGGCGCCGAGGTTGTGCGGATCGGTAACGCCATCGAGCACCAGGATCAGTGGCGGCGTCTCGGTGCGCTCGAGCAGCTCGTCGAGCATCGCCTCGCCCCATACCTGGCTCGGACTCACGTCGGCGACCACCCCCTGATGCACACCTTCGACCCAGGCGTCGAGCTCACGGCGCTCGGCCTGGCCGACCTGGACGCGGTTCTGCGCAGCCAGCTCCAGCAGGGCCTGGATGCGTGGCTCACTGCGCCCTTCGGACAGCCAGATCTGCTTTACCCGCTTGGGGTGGTGTTGCAGCAGCGCCTGCACGGCATGCACGCCGTAGATCTTTTCCAGCTGACTCATGACTTGTTCTTGCCCTTGCGTGGCGCGCCGGACTTGGGCGGCCCCTTGCGATGCTTGGTCGGCTTGCCGGACGACTTGCCACCTTTTTCCGACTTGCCGCCGGCATGGCCGCTGGCACGCGCCTCGCCCATCAGCGCCTTCTTCATTTCACGGCTCTTGCGCACCTCGGCATTGCGCTGCACGGCGTCTTTCGGGAAGTACGCCTCGGAGGCCTCGCTCTTGCGGCTGCGCGGCTTGGGCGAAATCTTCGCTTCGGCGGCAGGCGCCTGCTCGGCCACCGGCTGCGCGGCAGCGCGTGGCTTGCGGCCGACCGGCGCGGTGACGGTCTTCTCCGACATTTCGAAGTCGATCTTGCGCTGCTCGAGGTCGACACGCATGACCTTCACCTCGACCGTGTCGCCCAGGCGGAAGCTGCGGCCGCTGCGCTCACCGGACAGGCGGTGATGCACCGGATCGAAGTGGTAGTAGTCACCCGGCAGGGCGCTGACATGCACCAGGCCTTCGACATAGATGTCGGTCAGCTCGATGAACAGGCCAAAGCCGGTCACCGCGGTGATCACACCAGGGAAGGTCTCGCCGACGCGATCACGCATGTACTCGCACTTGAGCCAGTTGACCACGTCGCGTGTGGCTTCGTCGGCGCGGCGCTCGGTCATCGAGCACTGCTCGCCCATCTGTTCGAGGCTGTTCTCGTCGTACGGGTAGATGCGCGCCTTGGGAATGCTCATGGCACCGGCGCGCTTGACGTGCGGGGTGTCGACCTTGGAGCGGATCACGCTGCGGATGGCGCGGTGCACCAGCAGGTCCGGGTAACGACGGATCGGCGAGGTGAAGTGGGTGTAGGCCTCGTAGTTCAGGCCGAAGTGACCGTTGTTCTCGACGCTGTACACCGCCTGGCTCAGCGAGCGCAGCATGACGGTCTGGATCAGGTGGAAGTCCGGGCGCCCGGCGATACTCGCCAGCAGCGCCTGGTAGTCCTTCGGCGAAGGATCCTTGCCTTTGTGCAGGCTCAGGCCCAGCTCACCGAGGAATGCGCGCAACTTCTCCAGGCGCTCGGGCGGCGGACCATCGTGCACGCGGTACAGCGCAGGCACGTTGTGCTTCTGCAGGAACTCGGCCGTCGCGACGTTGGCCGCCAGCATGCACTCTTCGATCAGCTTGTGGGCATCGTTGCGCACGGTCGGACGAATCTCGTCGATCTTGCGGTCTTCGCCGAAGATAATCCGGGTTTCCTGGGTCTCGAAGTCAATCGCGCCGCGGGTGTGACGGGCCGCCAGGAGCACCTTGTACAGGGCGTACAGGCTCTTCAGGTCCGGCAGCACCGCGCTGTATTCCTCGCGCAGGGCCTTGCCTTCGCGGGTACGGGAATGCTCGAGCATGCTGCTGACCTTGTTGTAGGTCAGGCGCGCATGGGAGTGGATCACACCCTCGTAGAACTGGTAGTCGACCATCTGGCCGGCCTTGTTGATGGTCATTTCGCAGACCATGGCCAGGCGATCGACGTGCGGGTTCAGCGAGCACAGGCCGTTGGACAGCTCTTCGGGCAGCATCGGCACGACGCGCTCGGGGAAGTACACCGAGTTACCCCGTTGCTGCGCTTCGGTATCCAGGGCCGAACCCAGGCGCACGTAGCTGGAAACGTCAGCGATCGCCACGTACAGGCGCCAGCCGCCGGAGAACATGCGCAGCTTGCCCAGCGGCTCGCAATACACCGCATCGTCGAAGTCGCGGGCGTCTTCGCCGTCGATGGTGACGAAAGGCAGATGGCGCAGGTCGATGCGCTTCTCTTTATCTTTCTCCTCGACTTCCGAGCGGTACTTGCGCGCTTCCTTGATCACCTCCTGCGGCCAGACATGCGGGATGTCATAGCTGCGCAGGGCGATGTCGATCTCCATGCCCGGCGCCATGTAGTTGCCGATCACCTCGACCACATCACCCTGCGGCTGGAAGCGCGGGGTTGGCCAGTGGGTGATCTTGATCGACACGAACTGGCCGATCTTGGCGCCGCCGTTGCGCCCGGCGGTGACCAGCACTTCCTGCTGGATCTTCGGGTTGTCGGGGGTCACATAGCCGATGCCGCCCTCTTCGAAGTAACGGCCGACCACGCTTTCGTGGGCACGGGAGATGACTTCCACCAGCACACCTTCGCGGCGGCCACGGCGGTCCACGCCGGAAACCCGGGCCAGGCCGCGGTCGCCGTCGAACACCAGGCGCATCTGCGACGGGCTGAGGAACAGGTCTTCGCTGCCATCGTCGGGAATCAGGAAGCCGAAACCGTCGCGGTGGCCGGACACGCGGCCACAGATAAGGTCAAGCTTGTCCACCGGGGCATAGGTGCCGCGCCGGGTATAGATAAGCTGACCGTCGCGCTCCATGGCACGCAGGCGGCGGCGCAGGGCTTCGATCTGGTCTTCTTCGTAAAGACCGAACTCTTCGGCCAGCTGTTCGCGGGCAGCCGGCTCGCCACGGTCGGCGAGGCGCTGCAGGATCAGCTCACGGCTGGGGATAGGGTTGTCGTATTTTTCCGCTTCGCGAGCGGCCTCGGGATCGAGGGATTGCCAATCGGCCATCAGAAGGGGTTCACCTTGGGGTATATAGATATGAATTCTGGCATAGGCGTATTGAAACCGGAAATGTCAGCCTTGGACAGCCCCGGCGTGGTATCCGCCGAATGGAAATAGGCGCGTGGAATCAACGGGTTGAATTTTTTGAATTTTTTTTCGATCAGGGGCTTTACAGCCATCAGGAGCGTCCGTATAGTGCGCACCACAACGACGGACAACCCCGAAGTTGTAGTAGAGATGAACGACGCTGTAAAGCATCTTTTAATCTCGAATGTGTGCCCAGGTGGCGGAATTGGTAGACGCGCTGGTTTCAGGTATCAGTGACTTAACGGTCGTGGAAGTTCGAGTCTTCTCCTGGGCACCAAAAATTTTCAAGTAACAGATGACCAAGGATCTGTTACTACTGTGTGAAAGCAGACGAAAGTCGCCTTCACCAGACGATGCAAAGCTTTGCCCAGGTGGCGGAATTGGTAGACGCGCTGGTTTCAGGTATCAGTGACTTAACGGTCGTGGAAGTTCGAGTCTTCTCCTGGGCACCATACAAAAACCCACTAGCTTGCTAGTGGGTTTTTTCTTGCCTGCGATTTCATGTCGCCGGCCCCCTCCTTCGTCTACCCATGAATTTCCCGTCATGCGCCCATTTGAGAAACAATTTCGTTTACCATTGTTTCCAAATATGTAGCCGTAAGCGAGGAAGCACCCGCATGACGATCCGCCCGCAACCGCTGATGCGCACCCTGGCCGCCGCAGTCCTGAGCCTGGTGATCGGCGCTCCGGCCGCCCTGGCAGACGAACCAGTCACCTTGACGATGTACAACGGCCAGCACAAGGAAATCGGTGAAGCCATCGCCAAGGCCTACGAGGCCAAGACCGGCATCCATATCAATATCCGCAAGGGCAGCAGCAACCAGCTGGCCAGCCAGATCATCGAGGAAGGCGAACGCTCGCCGGCCGACATCATCTATACCGAAGAGTCGCCACCGCTGAACAACCTGGGCGAACTGGGCCTGCTGGCGAAGATCGACGACGCCACCCTGAACATGCTGCCCAAGGAGTACGTGGGCGCCAACGGCACCTGGATGGGCGTTACCGCCCGTACCCGCGTAGTGGTGTACAACCCGAAGAAGATCGATGAG
This sequence comes from Pseudomonas sp. WC1, assembly GCF_050586565.1. Taxonomy (NCBI): domain Bacteria; kingdom Pseudomonadati; phylum Pseudomonadota; class Gammaproteobacteria; order Pseudomonadales; family Pseudomonadaceae; genus Pseudomonas; species Pseudomonas sp. WC1. Next base: position 51,346 of record NZ_JBOBDQ010000025.1, on the reverse strand, counting down.
AAGGACCTGCCGACCACGGTGATGGATTTCGCCGGCCCCGAATGGGACGGTCGTGTCGGCTACGTGCCCACCAGCGGGGCCTTCCAGGAACAGGCGGTGGCCATCCTCAAGATGCACGGTCGCGAAGCCACCGAAGAATGGCTGACCGGCCTGAAGGCCTTCGGCAAGACCTACACCAACAACATGGTCGCCCTGAAGGCCGTGGAAAAAGGCGAAGTCGCCGCGGTACTGGTGAACAACTACTACTGGTACGCTCTGGAGCGTGAACGCGGCAAGCTCGATTCCAAGCTGTACTACCTGGCCGACGGCGACGCGGGCAACCTGGTGACCATCTCCGGTGCCGCCGCAGTCAAGGCCAGTAAGCACCCGAAAGAAGCACAGGCCCTGCTCAACTGGATGGCCAGCGAAGAAGGCCAGCGCGTGATCACCCAGACCACCGCCGAATACCCGCTGCATAAAGGCATGGTCTCCGACCGTGGCCTGAAGCCGTTCGATGAGCTGCGCCCGCCGAAGATCTCGCCGGCCGACCTTGGCAATGCCGAGGAAGCCATCGAACTGGAACGTGAGGTTGGCCTGCTCTGATGACTGCCGCCCTGCCCTCACCCGCCTTGGCGCGCTTCGTCCCCAAGCGCAAGCGCCCGTCCATCTGGGTGGTGCTGCCCGTGCTGTTCCTGGTGGCCATGAGCCTGCTGCCATTGCTGTACGTCGGGCTCAAGGCCTGGGATGCCGGCTGGCATGAAGCCCTGCGCCTGCTATGGCGTCCGTTCGTGTGGGGCTTGCTGCGCAACACCCTGCTGCTGATGGTCGGCGTCACCGTGCTATGCCTGGTGGTGGGCGTGGCCCTGGCCTGGTTGCTGGAGCGCAGCGACCTGCCGGGCCGACGCCTGTGGGGCGTGGTGCTGTGCCTGCCATTCGCCGTGCCATCGTTCGTCAGCAGCTTCACCTGGGTGTCGCTGAGTTCGGACTTCGAGGGACTGGGCGGGGCAATCCTGGTGATGGCGCTGTCGAAGTACCCACTGGTGTTCCTGCCGGTGGCCGCCACCCTGCGCAACCTGGATACCGCGCTGGAGGAGTCGGCGCGCACTCTGGGCTGCAGCCGCTGGGGCGTGTTCCGCAAAATCACCCTGCCGTTGCTGTGGCCGTCGATGCTCGGCGGCGGGCTGCTGATTGCCCTGCACATGCTGGTGGAGTTCGGCGCCCTGTCGATCCTTGGCCTGCAGACCTTCACCACAGCGATCTACCAGCAGTTCGAGCTGGAGTTCAGCAACGCCAACGCGGCGATGCTCTCAGCGGTACTGCTGGTGCTGTGCCTGGCAATGCTATGGCTGGAACTGCGAGTACGCGGCAAGGCGCGCCATGTGCGCATTGGCCAGGGCGTGGCACGCCGCGCTCAACCCTTGCGGCTGCACGGCTGGATGCCTCTGAGCCAGCTGTTCTGCCTGGCACTGGCGGTGCTGGGCAGCGGCATTCCGCTAGCCATGCTCGGCTACTGGCTGAGCGTGGGCTCATCGGCGGCCTTCCCGGTCGCGGCCATCGGCAAGGCCCTGGGCACCTCGCTGTCGGTGTCATTGGGTGGCGCCGGCTTCTGCGTGCTGCTGGCCCTGCCAATCAGCTTTCTGGTGGTGCGCTACAAGGGGCGTCTGGCGATCTGGGCCGAGCGTTTGCCGTACCTGCTGCACGCCCTGCCCGGGCTGGTGATCGCGCTGACCCTGGTGTTCTTCGCCCTGCATTACGTGCCGGGGCTGTACCAGACCACCGCGCTGCTGATCCTGGCCTACGCCTTGCTGTTCCTGCCGCTGGCACAGTCGCCGGTACGCACCGCACTGAACAAGGCCTCACCAACCCTGGAAGAGGCGGCGCGTACCTTGGGCGCCACCAGCTTCGCAGCCTTCTGCCGGGTTACCTTGCCGATCATCTTCCCGGCGATGGCGGCAGCGTTCGCCCTGGTGTTCCTGGATGCGATGAAGGAATTGACCGCCACCCTGCTGCTCAGCCCGACCGGTATGACCACATTGGCCACCGAGGTGTGGGCGCATACCGCCAACGTCGAGTTCGCGGCGGCGGCGCCTTATGCGGCGTTGCTGATCGTGGTTTCGGGATTGCCGGTGTATCTGCTGACTACCAGGATGTACCTGAACAAGGCGTGACAGCCTCCCCTTGGGGGCGCGTTGCGTCCCTTTCGCCGGCAAGCCGACTCCCACCCCTACCGCGTCGCTCTCAAGCCCGCACTGTAATTGTGGGAGCCGGCTTGCCGGCGATGAAGCCCCCACCTTTCCTCAGGCCCTGAACTGCCCCAGGCTGGCCCGCAACTGCGCCGCCAAGTCATCCAGTACCTTGCTGCTGGCCGTGGTCTGCATCACCACCTCGGCCGAACGCTCGGCCTGGGCATGGATGGTTTCGACTCGCCCACGCACGGCCTGCGCCCCGCTGGCCTGCTGCTCGGCCGCTCGCGTGGCCAGGCCGATCGCCGCATGCACCTGCTCGACCGCAGTCTGCACCGATTGCTGCCGCCGCTCATTGTCGCGCAACACCAGCAAGCCTTCACTGGCCTGGCGCCCGGCCTGGCTGATGGTCGCCACCGCCTCCTTGGCGCCTTGCTGCAGCGCAGCGATATGCGACTGGATATCCCCGGTCGAGCTCTGCGTCTTGCTCGCCAAGGCACGCACCTCATCGGCCACCACGGCGAAACCGCGCCCGGTTTCTCCGGCCCGCGCCGCTTCGATGGCGGCGTTGAGCGCCAACAGGTTGGTCTGCTCGGCAATGCCATGGATCACCGTCAGCACCACCTCGATCTGCTCGCTCTGCTTGGCCAGCCGCTCGATCACCTGGGAGCCGGTCTGCACTTCGCCGGCCAGGTTCTCGATCAACCTCGCCAATTGCGTCGAGGCACGACTGTTCTCGTCGGTCGCCTGGCGAATATCCACCACCTGCTGCAATGCCGCCTGCATGGCATGGCTCTCGGCCTGGGCCTCGTCAGCCATGCTCGACAGGTCGCGCAGGCTGGCAGCCACTTCGTCGCGCTGCAACGCGGCGGCGGCATCGGCCCCGGCGTTGCGCTGGGCCATGCTGTCGATCTCCACGCCAGTACGCTGCGCCACTTCGCCGGCCTCGCGGACGATCGGCTGCAGCTTGTCGACGAAGCGGTTGACCGCCGAGGCCATGTCGCCGATCTCGTCACGGCTGTCGAGCTTGACGCGCTTGGTCAGGTCGCCTTCGCCGGCGGCCAGGTCGTTCAACGCGGCGATCAGCAGGCCAAGCTTGCTGAGGACGCGACGCCCGAGCACCACGGCCACCACCAGCAGCACACCCATACCGACCAGCACCAGACCCAGGCCGATGCGCCAGCGCAGCTCGGCGGCGGCATCACGCACGGTCTGCGCGGTATTGGCCTGCATCGCCGTGGCGCTATGCTGGGCTGTCTCCAGGCGCGCACGCAAGGCCTTGCCACTGTCGGCGGCGGCGGCCACCAGGCTTTCCCCGACCAGTTGCTCGCCACTGGCGATCAAGGCCGCGAAGCGCTGATCCAGGGCCTTGAGCTCCTGGTCGATGCCCGCGGTGGACACGCCCATCAGCACCTTGCCGATCTCTGCGCCATTGGGGTTGATCGACGCTTCTACGAAGTACACCGACGGATCCTTGCGCGCGGCATCCAGCACCTTGTCCAGCGCCCGTTCACCCTGGCCCTTTTCCATCAATGCCTGGTTGATCGGGTTCTGCCGGTTGAGGTAGCGAGTCAGGTGCTGGCCCTGGGCATCATCGTAGATCACGAACAGCACATTGGGATTGCGCTGAGCACGGCGAGCGAAGTCCGAGAGCATCGGCACGTCGTTGTCCCAGATCGCCCGGGGCGCGACCGAGGCCAACAGATCGGCCATTTCATGAGCCGAGTCCCTGAGATTTTCCTCCAGCGTTGCGCGCAGCTGCTGCTGCTCATCCTGCAGGCGGCTGGAGAGGCCCGCACTCAAACGCTGACGCGTACTGACGGAAAGGCTGTCGAGCCCAGCCCGGACATCCTCTCCGGCCTGCTCCAGTTCGGCAGCCAGTTTCTGGCTATCATTGCCCAGGCGCGCCCCCAAATCGGCCTCCAGGGCGGTGACCGTGCTCCGCGTCAGTGCAACGGCAACCAGTACCTGCACCAGAAGAGCGATACCAAGCGCAACAAACACAGGCCGCAAGAGGCGGCTTCGTAACAGTGAAAGGATGGCAGACACGTTGTAACCCTCGTGTTTCTGGCGCCATTACTTTGATGGCATCTACAGAAACTTCTTACAGCAAGGGTTGTGCCTGAGACAGCAGGTATAAATGCCAAAGGTATGAGGTAATTATCCATGGCAGCGAGATTGCCTTCGGGGCGGCCATTCACGGGGCAAGCCCGCCCCACGTTTTTACCCCCATATGAAAACGCCGCGCCTCCTTGCGGGGGCGCGGCGTTCAGTCAGCCAGCGAGTAGCTGATCAGGCGAACGGATGACGCAGCACGATGGTTTCGTTGCGGTCCGGGCCAGTCGAGATGATATCGATCGGCGCGCCGACCAGTTCCTCGATGCGCTTGATGTAGTTGCGCGCGGCCTGCGGCAGCTCTTCCAGGGTTTTAACGCCCAGGGTCGACTCGCTCCAGCCTGGCATCTCTTCGTACACCGGCTCCAGGCCGATGTAGCTGTCGGCATCGGAAGGCGCGTCGATGACGGCACCGTTCTCGTTCTTGTAGCCAACGCAGATGTTGATGGTTTCCAGGCCGTCCAGCACATCCAGCTTGGTCAGGCAGATGCCCGAGATGCTGTTGACGTCGATGGCGCGACGCAGGATCACGGCATCGAACCAGCCGCAACGACGGGCACGGCCGGTGGTGGAGCCGAACTCGTGGCCACGCTTGGCCAGGGTGGCGCCGGTCTCGTCGAACAGCTCGGTCGGGAACGGACCGGAACCGACGCGGGTGGTGTAGGCCTTGGTGATGCCCAGGATGTAGTCCAGGTACATCGGGCCAACGCCGGAACCGGTGGAGATGCCGCCGGCGGTGGTGTTGGAGCTGGTGACGTACGGGTAGGTACCGTGGTCGATGTCCAGCAGCGAGCCCTGGGCGCCTTCGAACATGATGTCCTTGCCGGCGCGGCGCAGGTTATGCAGTTCGGCGGTGACGTCGAGCATCATCGGCTTGAGCTGCTCGGCATAGGCCATGCACTCGTCCAGTGTCTGCTGGAAGTCGATGGCCGGCTCTTTGTAGTAGTTCACCAGCTGGAAGTTGTGGTAGTCCAGCAGCTCACCGAGCTTGGCGGCGAAGCGCTCGCGGTGGAACAGGTCGCCGACGCGCAGCCCGCGACGGGCCACCTTGTCTTCGTAGGCCGGGCCGATACCACGACCGGTGGTGCCGATCTTGGCTTCGCCGCGGGCTTTTTCACGGGCCTGGTCGAGGGCCACGTGGTACGACAGGATCAGCGGAGCAGCCGGGGAAATGCGCAGGCGCTCGCGCACCGGTACGCCCTTCTCTTCCAGCTTGGTGATTTCACGCATCAGGGCATCCGGGGCAACGACCACGCCGTTGCCGATCAGGCATTGCACGCCTTCACGCAGGATGCCGGACGGAATCAGGTGCAGAACAGTCTTCTCACCGTTGATCACCAGGGTGTGGCCCGCGTTGTGGCCACCTTGGTAGCGCACGACGGCGGCAGCATGTTCGGTCAGCAGATCGACGATCTTGCCTTTGCCCTCATCACCCCACTGGGTGCCCAGGACGACGACATTCTTACCCATTACATTTGTCCTCATTCACGCAAACTTGGTGCCGGCCCATTGCCGGCGAAGAATCTCAATGGGTCAGCGGCAGAACCTGCCAGCGCCCGTCTTGCTGAATCAATTGCCGATCACAATCCGCCTCGAGGGCAGCACTCAGCGGCTGGCCAGGCAAAGCCTGGACCACTCGCTGGCCCTCGTTGCGCAACTGGCAGACCATCTGCCAGAGGGCCGCATCGCTGCTGTCGGGCATCCAGATGCCGCCAACAGGCAATACGACCTCCGCTCGCCCCAGTGTGACCAGGGTCTTCAAATCCGTGGAGAATCCGGTGGCCGGGCGTGCCCGGCCAAAATCGGCGCCGATGTCGTCATAGCGGCCGCCCTGGGCGATCGATTGACCTTCGCCAGGCACGAACACGGCGAACACCACGCCAGTGTGATAGTGGTAGCCGCGCAGTTCGCCGAGGTCGAAGTACAGTGGCAGGTCCGGGTAGCGCGAAGCCAGGCGGTCGGCGATCGCCAACAGGTCGTCCAGCGCCGCCAGCACGCTGGCCGGGGCACGGCCCAGGCGCACACGGGCCTCGGCCAGCACTTCACGGCCACCGCACAGTTCGCACAGGGCGCGCAGCATGTTGCCCAGGTCCTTCGGCAGGTCTGCGGTCAGCGCCTGCACTTCATCGACGGCCTTGCGCTGCAGGGCATCGAACAGTTGCTGCTCGACCGCGCCGGACAGGTTGGCGGCACGGGCCAGGCCGCGATAGATACCGACATGGCCAAGGTCCATGTGCACATCGGCGACATCGGTCAGCTGCAGTGTGGCGAGCATCAGGCTGATGACTTCGACATCGCTGGTAGGGCTGGCGTCGCCGTACAGCTCGGCGCCCAGCTGGATCGGGCTACGCGAGGTCGACAAGGCACGCGGCTGCGCATGCAGCACGCTGCCGGCATAGCACAGGCGGCTCGGGCCTTCACGGCGCAAGGTGTGGGCGTCGATGCGCGCCACCTGCGGCGTGAAGTCGGCACGGAAACCCATCAGGCGGCCGGACTGCGGGTCGACGACCTTGAAGGTACGCTGGTCCAGGTCCTGGCCGGCGCCGGTGAGCAGCGACTCCAGGTACTCGATATGCGGGGTGACGACCAGTTCGTAACCCCAACTCTGGAACAGGTCCAACACCTGACGACGCGCGATCTCGATGCGCGCCGCCTCAGGTGGCAGTACTTCCTCGATGCCATCTGGCAGTAGCCAGCGGTCTACCGTTGCCATTACGCCATTTCCCCTCTGGTCCGGGCGGCCTGCCAGCTGGCGAGCCGTGAGTAAAGCAGGCATTGACGCACAACAGCGGGCAGCACCGATCCCAGCGCAACCACCGTAGCCAATACCCTCGAATTGCCTTGCGACCTGACCAAACCGTCAACTGGCCGTTTGCCAATCAACCTTGCAGACGCAAAAAAGCCGGGAATTTCCCGGCTGACTCATCATACACCCCTTTTCATTCAGGATGCACCCCGCCAGGCATTTTAGCTGCCCGGCGGGGCGAATCCGTCATGAGAGCACGATCAGGGCTTGCTCTTGTCCAGGAACCTGAAGAACTCGTTCTTCGAATCCAGGACCAGTACATCGCTCTTGCTGGAGAAGCTTTCGCGGTAGGCCTTGAGGCTACGGTAGAACGCGTAGAAATCGGCGTCCTGCGTGTAGGCCTTGGCATAGATGGCAGCCGCCTGGGCATCGCCATCACCACGGGTCTCTTCCGCTTCGCGGTACGCTTCGGCCAGCAGCACTCGGCGCTGACGATCGGCGTCGGCACGAATACCTTCGGCCAGCTCGTTACCCTTGGCGCGGTGCTCGCGGGCTTCACGCTCGCGCTCGGTGCTCATGCGGTCGAACACGCTGCGGTTGACTTCCTTGGGCAGGTCGATGGCCTTGACGCGAACGTCGACCACTTCGATACCCAGCTCCTTGCTGGCCATGCGGTTCAGCGACGCGGTGATGTCTGCCATCAGCGCATCACGTTCACCGGAAACCACTTCGTGCAGGGTGCGCTTACCAAACTGGTCGCGCAGGCCGCTCTCCAGACGACGCGACAGGCGCTCGTCGGCGATCTGCTTCATACCCGAGGTTGCGGTATAGAAGCGCTCGGCGTCCTTGACTCGCCATTTGGCGTAGGCATCGACCATCACCGCTTTCTTCTCCAGCGTCAGGAAACGCTGGGTCGGTGCGTCGAGGGTCATCAGGCGGGCGTCGAACTTGCGCACCTGGTTCACGTACGGCACCTTCACGTGCAGGCCAGGCTGGACATCGGCCTTGACCACGCGGCCGAACTGCAGCAATACCGCGCGTTCAGTCTGCGAAACGATGTAGAAGCAGTTCCAGGCGGCGATCGCCAGCACCACGGCGCCGATCAGGGCGAACAGTGACTTATTGCTCATCAGCGGCTCTCCCTGGAACGCAGCGGCGGTTGTGGTTGCAGGTCCTGCGCGGCACGCGCGGCGGCGTCATTGACCGACGGCGATACGCTGCTGGCCGGCGCTGCACTGTTGCCACGGCTGCCTTCGACCATCTTGTCCAACGGCAGGTAGAGCAGGTTGTTCTGCCCGTCCTTGGCCGTGACCAGAACCTTGCTGGAGTTGCTGTAGACCTCCTGCATGGTATCCAGGTACAGACGCTGGCGCGTGACCTCCGGTGCCTTGCGATACTCGGCGACCAACTTGGTGAAGCGATCGGCCTCACCCTTGGCGCGGGCAATGACTTCATCACGGTAGCCGTTGGCGTCCTCGATGATGCGCTGCGCCTGGCCACGGGCCTCCGGTACCACACCATTGGCGTAGGACTCGGCCTGGTTGCGCGCACGCTGCTCGTCCTCACGGGCACGGATCACGTCGTCGAAGGCTTCCTGCACTTCACGCGGGGCTGCCGCGCTCTGTACGTTGACCTGGGTGACAGTGATACCGGTGCGGTAGGTGTCGAGGAAACGCTGCAGGCGCTCGCGGATATCCACCGCCATCTGCTCGCGGCCTTCGGTCAGCACCTGGTCCATCGAGGTGGAACCCACCACGTGGCGCAGGGCGCTTTCGGTCGCATGCTGCAGGCTGACTTCCGGCTGGTCGACGTTGAGCACGAAGTCCTGCAGGTTGCTGATGCGGTACTGCACGGTCAGTGGCACTTCGACGATGTTTTCGTCTTCGGTGAGCATCTGCCCCTGCTTGGTGTACGCCCGCTCGCGGGTCACGTTTTCCATGTACTTGCGGTCGATCGGCGGGAAATAGATATTCAGGCCGGGACCAACGGTCTCGTAGTACTTGCCGAAGCGCAGCACCACGGCCTGCTCCTGCTCGTCCACGACATAGACGGCGTTATACAGCCAGATTGCCGCCAGAGCCGCCAGGCCGATGCCCAGCAGGCCATAGCCGCCACCCTTGCCGATATTGCGGTCACCGCCGCCGCCACGTTTCTTGCCACTGCCGAACATGCCGTTCAGGCTGTCCTGCAGCTTGCGGAAGGCCTCGTCCAGATCCGGTGGACCTTTCTTGTCGCCACCACCGCCGCCACCATTACGGCGGCCGCCCCAGGGATCCTGATTGTTCGAGTTGCCACCCGGCTCGTTCCAAGCCATAGCGCTCTCCATCTGATAAAGCAAAGACGCGCCCACGGCGCGCCGTCCAATGCTACAGAATGCCTGTCACGGCTGCCCGGCGACCTCGACGGGCATTTATTGCAAAGTGTGTTGCTCGACAAACACTTGCGGCTCCATGCCTTCGCGGCTGACCAGGCGATTCAACTCGACCCTGGGCAGTCGCACGCTCAGCAGGCTGCGCCCTTCTTCATCATGCTCTTCACTCTGCACGGCACCCAGGGCAAAGAATTGCGCGCGCAGGCGGGCAAACCGTTGCTCCAGGCACAGGGTCCCGACATACAGGTCGTCCCCCAGCAACTCGGCAATCGCCTGGCCAACCAGCTCCAGGCCTCGTCCATCACGTGCCGATACCCAGACTCGCTGCGGCTTGCCATCGGCATCGCGCTGGATCTGCGGCTCGACATCTTCGAGCAGGTCGAGTTTGTTATAGACCTCGAGGATCGGCAAGCTCTCGGCACCGATCTCGCCCAGCACCGCCAGTACCTGTTCAATCTGCTCCATGCGCTCGGGCTCATGGGCATCGATCACGTGCAGCAGCAGGTCAGAGTTGCTCGACTCTTCGAGCGTAGCCCGAAATGCCTCGACCAGCTTGTGCGGCAGGTGGCGGATGAAACCTACGGTGTCGGCCAGCACGATCGGCCCCAGGTCGGCCAGCTCGAGCCGGCGCAAGGTCGGGTCGAGGGTGGCGAACAACTGGTCCGCGGCATACACATCGGATTCGGTCAGCGCATTGAAGAGGGTCGACTTGCCGGCGTTGGTATAGCCCACCAGCGACACCGACGGGATGTCCGCGCGCTTGCGCCCACGGCGGGCCTGCTCGCGCTGGCTGCGCACCTTCTCCAGGCGTGCCTTGATCTGGCGCAGGCGCACCCGCAGCAGGCGGCGGTCGGTTTCGAGCTGGGTTTCACCCGGACCACGCAGGCCGATACCGCCCTTCTGCCGCTCAAGGTGGGTCCAACCGCGTACCAGCCGCGTGCTCATGTGCTCGAGCTGGGCCAGTTCGACCTGCAGCTTGCCTTCGTGAGTACGCGCCCGCTGGGCGAAAATGTCGAGAATCAGCCCGGTACGGTCCAGCACGCGACACTCGAAGACGCGCTCGAGGTTACGTTCCTGGCTGGGCGTGAGGGTGTGATTGAAAATCACAAGGTCGGCTTCGGCCGAATGGACCAGGTCGCGCAACTCCTCGACCTTGCCGCTGCCGATCAGAAACTTGGCGGTGGGCTGATGCCGCGCCACTGTTACCAGCGAAACGATATCGGCTCCGGCCGACAGCGCCAGCTCCTGAAACTCCTGCGGGTCTTCGCGCGCCTCAGGGTTCTGACCTTCCAAGTGAACGAGCAGCGCTCGCTCACCACCACCGTGGCGCTCAAAGAACAATGCAGGCTCCTACTTTTTTCAAGCGTTGCCTGGCTCGCTGTCGCCGTGCTCACCATCGGTCGGGCTTGGCAGACGAACCGGGCGTGCGGGGACGACGGTCGAAATGGCGTGCTTGTAGACCATCTGGCTGACGGTGTTTTTCAGCAGCACGACGAACTGGTCGAAGGATTCGATCTGGCCCTGCAGCTTGATCCCGTTGACCAGATAGATCGAAACCGGGACTTTTTCTTTTCTCAAGGTGTTCAAGTAAGGGTCTTGTAGCGAATGCCCTTTTGACATATGCCGCACTCCTGTAAGGATCAATAATAGAAAATCAAGAAAATCGATAAATTATGCCGCCCCTTCGCAAGAATAGACGGCAACTGGCAGGGACTCAGCTCAATATGGAGACGGTCCCCAGGTATTTCAAGGTGCGGGACAGATTGTCGCAGGCCAGGCTATCCAGCCAGTGGACGTCGGACCAGCCACGCAACCAGGTGAACTGCCGCTTGGCCAGCTGACGCGTGGCAATGATACCGCGTTCACGCATCTCATTCTCAGTCAGCTTGCCGTCGAGGTAGTCCCAGACCTGCCGATATCCCACTGCCCTTATAGACGGCAGCTCCGCATGCAAGTCACTTCTGGCCCGCAGCGTTCGGACCTCGTCGACAAAGCCCTGTTCCAGCATCTGTGAAAATCGTAACGCAATTCGCTGATGCAAAATGTGACGATCTGTAGGCGCTATCGCCAGGCTGGCGACAGTATAGGGCAAATGCTCGCCCGCGCCTGCGTCTGCGCCGCTACTTTCCGCGTATTGACGCTGACGGTGGGCGGTCATGCTCTCGCCACTCACTTTGTACACTTCAAGCGCACGGATCAGCCGCTGCGGATCATTCGGATGAATGCGCGCCGCCGACTCCGGATCGACTTCGGCCAGTTGGCGGTGCAATTCGGCCAAACCGAGCGCCTGCGCCTGTGCCTCCAGCTCGGCACGCACCATGGCATCGGCTGGCGGCATGTCCGCCAGGCCATCGACCAGTGCTTTGTAATAGAGCATGGTGCCGCCAACCAGCAGTGGGATCTTGCCGCGCGCGGTGATCTCGGCCATGGCTTGGAGAGCATCGGTGCAGAAACGCTTGGCCGAGTAGCTTTCGGCGGGGTCAAGAATGTCGATCAGGCGGTGCGGATGCGCGGCCAGCACTTCCTTGGAGGGCTTGGCGGTACCGATGTCCATGCCGCGATAGACCAGCGCCGAGTCGACACTGATCAGCTCGCAGGGCAGCTTGCTGGTCAGTTCGATCGCCAGGTCGGTCTTGCCGGCCGCGGTCGGGCCCATGAGGAAAATCGCCGGAGGTCTGGCACTCATTTCATCGGCCCCGCAGGAACAGCTTGTCCAGATCGTCCAGGCCCATCTGGGTCCAGGTCGGTCGGCCGTGGTTGCACTGGCCGCTGCGCTCGGTGTTCTCCATGTCGCGCAGCAAGGCGTTCATCTCGGGGATGGCCAGGCGCCGGTTGGCCCGCACCGCGCCATGGCAAGCCATGGTCCCCAGCAGTTCGTTCAAGTGCGCCTGGATACGATCACTGGTGCCGTACTCCATGAGGTCGGCCAGCACATCCTGCACCAGGCGATTGGCCTCGGCCTGCTTGAGCAGGGCCGGGATCTGGCGGATCGCCAGGGTTTCCGGGCCCAGGCGCTGCAGCTCGAAGCCCAGGCGCTGGAACCATTGGGCATGTTCCTCGGCGCAGTCGGCTTCGCGCTGGCTCAACGCCAGCGACTCGGGCACCAGCAACGGCTGGCCGCTCAAGCCTTCACTGGCCATCGCCACCTTCAGCCGCTCGTACATGATCCGTTCATGGGCGGCGTGCATATCCACCAGCACCAGGCCGACGGCGTTCTCGGCGAGGATATAGATCCCCTTGAGCTGCGCCAGGGCGTAGCCCAGCGGCGGGATATCGCCTTGGCTTTCCGGCAACGCGCTCGGAGCGGCGGCATTGTCCAGTGGCGCGTAGAACTCACGATAGACCGCCTGCGCCTCGCCGGTACTCACCGGCTGCGCAGGGCGAGGCGAGTATTGGTATTGATAACCTGCCCCAGCGCCGCCCGTGAACGAAGGGCGCTGTTCGCCCTGAGGCTGCTCGAGCACAGGCGAGGCCAGGCGCATCTCGCCCTGAGGGCCAAACTCGCCAGCCTGCAAGCCGCTGGGGCGGACCAGCTCGTCGGTGGCAGCCGGTGCGGCGAGCTGGTCTTCCGGGCGTACATCAGCCAAGGCGCGGTGCAAGGTGCCATAGAGGAAGTCATGAACCATGCGCCCTTCGCGGAAGCGCACCTCGTGCTTGGTCGGGTGGACGTTGACATCAACGCCGGTCGGGTCGCACTCGAGAAACAGCACGAAGGTCGGGTGCCGGCCATTGAACAGTACGTCGCGATAGGCCTGGCGCACCGCATGGGCTACCAGCTTGTCGCGCACGGCCCGGCCATTGACGAAGAAATACTGCAGATCGGCCTGGCTGCGCGAGAAGGTCGGCAGACCGACCCAGCCCCACAGTCGCAGGCCGTTGCGCTCGACATCAATGGGCAGCGCCTGCTCGAGAAAGCCCGGGCCGCAGATGGTGCCGACCCGCCGCGCCCGGGCCGTTTCGTCGGCGGCCTCGTGCAGGCTGAAGATGGTCTTGCCGTTGTGCCGCAGGTGAAAACCGACGTCGAAACGCGCCAGCGCCAGGCGCCGGATCACTTCCTGCAGATGATCGAATTCGGTCTTTTCGGCCTTGAGAAACTTGCGTCGCGCCGGGGTATTGAAGAACAGGTCACGCACTTCGACGGAGGTGCCGACCGGATGCGCGGCAGGCTGCACCCGCGGGGTCATGTCACGCCCCTCGGTCTCCACTTGCCAGGCTTCGCTGGCATCGGCGGTACGCGATGTAAGGGTCAGGCGCGCCACCGAGCTGATCGATGCCAGGGCCTCGCCGCGAAAGCCCAGGCTGAGCACGCCTTCAAGGTCTTCCAGTTCGCGGATCTTGCTGGTGGCGTGGCGGGCCAGCGCCAGCGGCAGGTCATCGGGGGCAATGCCACCGCCGTTGTCGCGCACCCGCAGCAACTTCACGCCGCCCTGTTCGACCTCGACCTCGATGCGCCGAGCACCGGAGTCGAGGCTGTTCTCCAGCAACTCCTTGGCCACCGAGGCGGGGCGTTCGACTACCTCGCCGGCGGCGATCTGGTTCGCCAGCCGCGGGCTGAGCAGCTGGATACGCGAGCCGCCACTCATTGCTGGGACGCCAGGGCGGTGGTGGGGATGTCAAGGTGCTGGCCAACCTTAAGCTCGTCGGTCTTCAGGTTGTTGCTACTGCGCAGGCCAGCCACGCTGACCTGGTAACGCACCGCAATCATCGCCAGCGTCTCGCCGGGGCGCACGGTGTGTTCACGCGGGCCCTGGACGATCTTGCCACTGTCGCGCAGCCAGGCGATGTAAGTGCCAGGCGGCGGGTTCTGCTGGAAGAATTGACGCACACCGGTATGAATCGAACGTGCCAAGGCCTGCTGATGGCTACGGGTAGCCAGCTTGGCCGCCTCGTTGGCGTTGGAGATGAACCCGGTTTCAACAAGGATCGACGGGATATCCGGCGACTTCAGCACCATGAACCCGGCCTGTTCCACCCGTTGTTTGTGCAACGGCGTGACCCGGCCCATGTTGCCCAGCACCTTCTGCCCGACATTGAGGCTGGAACTGAGGGTGGCGGTCATCGACAGGTCGAGCAGCACCCCGGCCAGCATGCGGTCCTTGTCGTCGAGGCTGACGTTGCCGGCGCCGCCGATCAGGTCGGAGCGGTTTTCCGTGTCGGCCAGCCAGCGGGCGGTCTCGGAGGTTGCGCCACGGTCGGACAGGGCGAACACCGAAGCGCCAAAGGCAGCCTTCGACGGCGCGGCGTCGGCGTGAATCGAGACAAACAGATCGGCGCCCTTCTTGCGGGCGATCTCGGTGCGCTTGCGCAGCGGGATGAAGTAGTCGCCGGTGCGGGTCAGCTCGGCGCGGTAGCCCTTCTCGGAATTGATCTGGCGCTGCAGCTCCTTGGCGATATCCAGCACGATGTCTTTCTCGTGCTGGCCACGCGAGCCGGACGCGCCCGGGTCTTCGCCGCCGTGACCGGCGTCGATGGCGACCACGATGTCACGCTTGCCACTCGGTGCTGGCGGCAGCTTGATCGCCGGTTGCGCCGGGGTGACAGGCACCGCCGGCGTGGTGGCCGGTGGCTGCGGTGTCGGGGGCGGTGTCGGGTTGCTGGCGGCGATGGCGTCAGCTTCCTGATCGTACAGGTCGACCACCAGGCGATTGCCGTACTGGGCGTTCGGCGCCAGGGTGAAGCTCTTCGGCGACACGGCTTTCTTCAGGTCGACCACCACGCGCAGGTCGGTAGGCGTGCGCTGGGCCGAACGCACACTGGTGATTGGCGTGTTCGACGTGGAGACGTTCAGCGGCGCCCCCAGGGTGGCACCGTTGATGTCGATCACCAGGCGATCGGGAGCGGTGAGGGTGAAGACGCTGTGCTGCACAGGCCCGGACAGGTCGAAGACCAGCCGCGTATTGTCCGGAGCGCGCCACAGGCGCATGCTCTTGACTTGAGTGACGGCCAGAGCGTCAACGGTCACCGCGGTCAGCAGCAGCCCAACAACAGCGACCAGTGCGCGTATGCGCATACCTTTCCCCACTTACTGTATGAATTCTTTGGCCAGAACGGCACACCAGGCTTCGCCGCGAGCCCCTTGCGGCGACAGGTTAAGCGAACGTCCGCCCGCTTGCGGGCTTATGGTAATGGTCAGGTCGGGCTTTGGCAAAACGCCCGCACCTTTATCGGGCCACTCGAACAGGCACAATGCATCGCCCTCGAAATAATCTCGAATGCCCATGAATTCAAGCTCTTCCGGGTCGACCAGGCGATAGAGGTCGAAATGGAAGGCGCGAACCTCACCAATCTCGTAGGGTTCAACCACGGTAAATGTCGGACTTTTTACCGGGCCGGTATGACCCAGGCCACGAATCAGCCCGCGGGACAGGGTGGTTTTGCCTGCCCCCAGGTCGCCCTCGAGAAAAATCACACCATGACCTTTGGTCACTTCGGCCAGTTTCGCGCCAAAGGCGACGGTGGCGTCCTCGTCGCCCAGAAACAGGGTTATGCCTGACACGCTGAATGCTCCTCCAATAACGCTCTAATGACCGGCACCAGATCACTGGCCGCCAGCCCTCTACCTTTGACACCCAGCCGCTCGCCGGCGCAGGCATGCAGCCACACCCCCAGGCACGCGGCCTGCCAGGCGTCCAGCCCCTGGGCCAGCAAGGCTGCGAGCACGCCTGTCAACACATCGCCCAATCCGCCACCAGCCATGGCTGGGTGCCCACGGCCGCAAACCGCCAGTTGCCCGCCAGGGTCGGCCACCAACGTGCCGGCGCCCTTGAGCACGCAGACGCTGGCGTAGCGACGCGCCAGCTTGCGCGCCGCCCCCGGCCGGTCGGCCTGCACCGCCTCGGTGGAAATCCCCAGCAGGCGCGCGGCCTCGCCGGGGTGCGGGGTGAGAATGCTACCGCTGGGCAGTGCCAGTGGCGTGCGCGCCAGCAAGTTGAGCGCATCGGCGTCCCACACCTGTGGCCGGTGGCCATTGGCCACCGCCGACAACAGGCTGCGCCCCCACCCGGCCTGGCCGAGGCCAGGGCCGACCACCAGCACCGTGGCACGCTCGAGCAACACCATCAGTTGGTTGGCCGAGCTCACGCCCATCCACATGGTCTCGGGCAGGCGCGTCAGCCCCGCAGCTACGTGTTCGGGGCGGGTGGCCACGCTGACCAGGCCGGCGCCGCAACGCAACGCCGCCTCGCCACTGAGCATGACCGCGCCGCCTGTGCCCAGGTCGCCGCCGACCACCAGCACATGGCCGAAATCGCCCTTGTGGGCATCAGCGGCACGTGGCGGCAGCCTGGCCAAGGTCAGGCTGCTGAGCGGTAATGGGGGGTGTTTGGTCTGAGGCATGGGGTCAAAGGCTCCGATGTCTGGCAGAATTATACGCACCTCCGCTTGTAATGCTTGTTCATCCATGTCCGCCGACCTTCCAGACATCGCCACATTGGCCCAATCGATCAAGGATTGGGGCCGCGAACTCGGTTTTGCCCATGTCGGCATCGCCGGTGTCGACCTTGGCGAGCACGAACAGCATCTGCAGCGCTGGCTGGCGGCAGGCTACAACGGCGAAATGGAGTACATGGGCGAGCATGGCAACAAGCGCTCGCGTCCGGCCGAGCTGATCCCCGGCACGTTGCGGGTGATCTCGCTGCGCATGGACTACCTGCCCGGCGACACGCAGATGGCCAAGCGCCTGGCGGACCCTGAAAAGGCCTATATCTCGCGTTACGCCCTGGGCCGCGACTACCACAAGCTGGTGCGCAAGCGCGTGCAGCACTTCGCCGACCGCATCCAGGAAGCCATCGGCCCGTTCGGCTACCGCGCCTTCGTCGACAGTGCCCCGGTGCTGGAGAAAGCCCTGGCCCAGGAGGCCGGCCTTGGCTGGATCGGCAAGAACACCCTGCTGCTCAACCGCAAGGCGGGCAGCTATTTCTTCCTCGCCGAGTTGTTCGTCGACTTGCCGCTGCCGATCGACGGCGTGCAGGGCAGCGATCATTGCGGGCGTTGCCAGGCCTGCCTGGACATCTGTCCGACCCAGGCGTTCGTCGGGCCCTATCAGCTCGATGCCCGGCGCTGCATCTCGTATCTGACCATCGAGTTGCGCGGGGCCATTCCACTGGAACTGCGCCCACTGATCGGCAATCGGGTGTTTGGTTGCGACGATTGCCAGATCGTCTGCCCGTGGAACCGTTTCGCCAAGACCACGACCGAAGACGACTTCATGCCCCGTCGGGGGCTGGACAATATCGAGCTGGCCGAATTGTTCCTGTGGGATGAAAAGCGTTTTCTCGGCTGCACCGAAGGCTCGCCACTGCGCCGGGCGGGGTATGAACGGTTCCTGCGCAACCTCGCGGTGGGGCTTGGCAACGCACCGTCGACCATCCCCGTGCTGGAGGCGCTCAATGCGCGTAGGGATGATCCTTCGGAACTGGTACGCGAACACGTGGAATGGGCCCTGGCTCGCCACAACGCCCTTTGAAGCTCGCTGCTTCGACTTTGCCTTTGCCTTTGCCTTTGCCTTTGCCTTTGCCTTTGGCGATCAAAAGGTTAACCCCATAGCCTGCAAGCGCCAGCTGCGCCAGTGCAGGCGCCGCCCGTAACTTCGCGACTTCAGGAGGCCGAACGCAGGTCTTGCGCAGGGAGGTGACGGGCATGGATGCCCGTCAAGCGCTGCGCCCCAGGATGGGGCGTTCAGCGCGGTCCTCCCGGGAGCAAGGCCGGAGTGAGGGGACCCGGAGCGAAGCGGAGGGCCGGATGAATGGAGCGCCACGGCTTTGCTTACTTTGGCCGCGGACGGCGAGTTACGACCAAGTAAGCCGCCGTAAGGGCGGAAAGATGACTGTGCGTCGACATCGCAAATGAATGAACTTATATCTATCAAAACCGATGCCAATTGATTTTGACTTTGACTTTGACTTACACAGAGTGTGTTTTAAAAGTTATATGCGCATTCATTCGCCATGTCGACGCACACTCACCTTTTCGCCTTTACGGCGACCTCCTTTTCTCTTGGGAAAAGGAGGCAAAACCGTTCGGCTCCGTTCATACGGCCCCTACGCTTCGCTCCGGGGTCCCCTCACTCCGGGCTCGCTCCGGGAGGACGCGCCGACGGGCCATCCATGGCCTGATCGGCGCTTGACGGGCATCCATGCCCGTCACCTCCCTGCGCAAGCCCTCCGTTCGGCCTCCTGAAGTCGCAATTTGTGTCGCCTGAACTATCGCGCACTTAGAAGCAAAAGCAGAGCAAGAGCAAGAGCAAGCAACTCTTCTGAACAATGGTTATATGACTACAGTACAGCCCTGCCAGAACAATTCTGAATATAGTGGCTGCGCCGCAAAAAAACCGCTATTGCTGATCGTTGTAATGAAACTTCGGCATCTCCCAATGAAACCGAATCGCCAACAACCGCACCAGAAAACCACCAAACAGTGTCAGCAGCATGGCCTGCTCCGCCGGCACCTTGAAGTAAACGCACCCCAGATAGAACCAAGCCGCCGCGAACGAAACACTGGCATACAGCTCACGCCGAAACACCAACGGAATATCGTTACAGAAGATATCCCGCAGAATGCCGCCAAACACGCCGGTAATCACGCCGCTGATAGAAGCGACCAAGAACCCCTGCCCCATCTCCAGCGCGGTCATGCAGCCAATCAGGGTGAACGCCACGAGCCCCAGGGCGTCGAGCACCAGGAACAGCGACCGCAGGTGGCGCATCAATGGCGCGATGAAGATCGTCAGCAAAGCCGCAAAGCTGGTCAGCACCAGGTATTCCGGGTGCTTGACCCAGGTGAGCGGGTAGTGCCCAAGCAGTACATCACGCACCGAACCACCACCCAGCGCGGTAACGCAGGCGATCAGCACCACGCCGAACCAGTCCATGCCGCGACGGCCAGCGGACAGGGCGCCGGTCATGGCTTCGGCGGTGATGGCGATGAGATAGAGCATCAGCAACATGGTGCAGGTCCGTGCGGGAAAGGCGCGCAGTCTACCCAGTCACGCGGGGCACCAAAAGGGGCGCGCCGATGATCGTCGGCGCACGGCAAGGTCAGACCTTGATGAAGTGCTCGCGATAGTGGCGCAGCTCACCGATCGACTCGCGGATGTCATCCAGCGCCAGGTGGGTGCTGCCCTTCTTGAAGCTGTCACGCACCTCCGGCGCCCAGCGCGCAGCCAGTTCCTTGAGCGTGGACACATCAAGGTTGCGATAGTGGAAGTAGTTTTCCAGCTCGCGCATGTGCCGATAGAGGAAGCGGCGGTCCTGGCAGATACTGTTGCCACAGATCGGCGACTTGCCCTTCGGCACCCACTGCTCGAGGAAGGCGATGGTCTGCGCCTCGGCCTCGGCCATGCTCACCTTGCTCTCGCGTACGCGCTGAGTGAGTCCTGAGTTGCCATGGGTGCGGGTGTTCCACTCGTCCATCCGCGCCAACACCTCATCACTGTGGTGAATGGCGATCACCGGCCCCTCGGCCAGGGTATTGAGCTCGCTGTCGGTGACGATGGTAGCCATCTCGATGATGACGTCGTTGTCCGGGTCCAGGCCGGTCATCTCCAGATCGATCCAGATCAGATTCTGTGGGTTCTGCATGAAAAGGCTCCTCGAATAGCCCGTCATATTAGCCTAGCGGGGCAGCTCGTGGGCGTGCCGTGCTAAACTGCCCGCCGTTTTCTTTCTGCCTCGCCTACTCGGAACCTTCATGGCCAAACGCCAGCTCAACCGCCGCCAGAACTGGCGCATCGAAAAGATCCAGGGTGAGCGCGCCGCCCGCGCCGCCAAACGCGAGCAGCACGTGCTGCAGGAACTGGAAGGCGGCGACCTGGGGCCAGAGCAACTGGGCCTGGTGATTGCCCACTTCGGCGTGCAGGTCGAGGTCGAGGCCCAGGACGGCGAGGTTGCGGGCCAGGTGTTCCGCTGCCACCTGCGGGCCAACCTGCCGGCGCTGGTGACCGGCGACCGTGTGGTCTGGCGCGCCGGCAATCAGGGCATCGGCGTGATCGTCGCGCAAATGCCGCGCAGCACCGAGCTGTGCCGGCCGAACAACCATGGCCAGCTCAAGCCGGTGGCGGCCAACGTCGACCTGATCGTCATTGTCTTCGCCCCTGCGCCCGAACCGCATCCCAACCTGATCGACCGTTACCTGGTCGCCGCCGAGCATGCCGGCATCCGCCCGCTGCTGCTGCTGAACAAGGCTGATCTGATCAACGACGAGAACGCCCC
Organism: Pseudomonas sp. WC1; assembly: GCF_050586565.1. NCBI lineage: Bacteria > Pseudomonadati > Pseudomonadota > Gammaproteobacteria > Pseudomonadales > Pseudomonadaceae > Pseudomonas > Pseudomonas sp. WC1. The sequence goes on along the minus strand of NZ_JBOBDQ010000025.1, from coordinate 30,745 downwards.
GACTCTCAACGCCATGCTCGAGGTCTACCGCGGCCTGGGTTACCCGCTGCTGGAGGTTTCCGCGCACCAGGGCGATGGCATGCAGCGCCTGCAGCAGACACTAGACGGCCATATCAGCGTGTTCGTCGGCCAGTCGGGCGTGGGCAAGTCCTCGCTGGTCAACAGCCTGCTGCCTGATGCAGGCACCCGTGTCGGCGACCTGTCGGAATGGTCCGGCCAGGGCACTCACACCACCACCACCGCGCGCCTCTATCACTTCCCCAATGGCGGCGACCTGATCGACTCGCCGGGCATCCGCGAATTCGGTCTGGGCCATGTCAGCCGTGCTGATGTCGAAGATGGCTTCATCGAATTCCGCGAACTGATCGGCAACTGCCGCTTCCGCGACTGCAAGCATGACCGCGAACCTGGCTGTGCGCTGCTCAAGGCCCTGGAGGACGGCAGCGTTACTCAACAACGAATGAACAGCTACCGTTCGATCATCGCCAGCTTGCCGGAAGACACCTATTGAGGTGGCGGCAAACACGCCAGCATCGTAGGAAATTTTACCGGAGTAGGTGGGACCGCTCCGGTATTGCGGTCACCTATTGTCCCTCCAGCTGCTTTCCCTGATGGTCATGGCCTTGTCATCGGTATTGATCAGGGAGGGCAGCACAGATGCCGGTATTCATCAGTTACCACCAGAACGAACGGCTCGATGCCTTCATCCTGAACGAGTGGCTGCTACTAGAAGGCATTCCCACCCAACTCGTCCCCTTCGACAGTGAAGGGCAGACCCACGACGACCTGCATGGCAGCTTTTGCCAACACATGGCCGATGCCACTCACTGGATCGGAGTGCTCTGCGAGGCCCATGCCGAAGGCTGGTGGACGGCCTGGCTACTGGGCGCTGCGGCCATGGCGCATCGGCGGGTGACTTTCTACCATGCTGGCTCGACTGACCTGCCGCAGCGCTTGGGCAAGTGGCCAGTAATGCGGGAACGAGAGCATATCGACCTGTTCGTGCGCGCCTATCATGACGAACAGACCTTTGGCCGGGCCATGGCTTCGCCGGCCGGGGGCGGCGCAGTGTCGGACAGGGACAATGCGGATTTCTTCCATGCCGATCTCAAGGCCAAGATCAGGCGGGGGTTCTGAATGCATCGGGGCCGCAAAGCGGCCCCTGTTACTTACTGGTCTTTGGCCTCGTCCATCTTCAATACGCCATCTTCGAAGATGTTCAGCTTCTGGCGCAGCTCACGCGGCTGCATCGGCGTATCGCCCGGTGTCGCGGCCGCACCTGGCGCTGCGCTCGCAGGCGGTGTGTCAGCGGCAGGCGGCGCAGCCTCCGGCTTGCCCTGTTCACCCTCGATATCGCGCTGCGCCTTCTTGGTGAGGACGATGATGTCGATACGGCGGTTGACCGGGTTGAACGGGTTGGCACGGTCGAACAGCGACGACGAAGCATAACCGACCACGCGGGCCACCTGCTCATCCGGATAGCCTCCAGCGACCAATGCACGACGCGCCGCATTCGCGCGGTTGGCCGACAGCTCCCAGTTACCGAAATCGCCAGTACCGGAGTACGGCTTGGCATCGGTATGGCCACTGATGCTGATCTTGTTCGGCACCGCCTTGATGGTGTCGGCCATGGCCAGCAGGATGTCTTCGAAGTACGGCTGCAGGCGTGCGCTGCCCAGGTCGAACATCGGCCGGTTCTCGGCATCCATGATCTGGATGCGCAGGCCGTCCTGGGTGATCTCGAACAGGATCTGGTCCTTGAACTTCTGCAGCTGCGGGTTTTCCTCGACCTTGTTCTGCAGCTCCTGCAGCAGCAGCTCGAGGCGCTCGCGCTCGACCTGCTCGGCCATGGTCTCGACCTGATCCTTGTCCAGTTGCAGGCTGGTATCCGGCGTCGGCTCGGACTTCACTTCCGGGTTGATGGTCTTTTCCGGTGCCAGTTCTGGCGAGCCACCCAGATCGATGATGTAGGGCGTACCGCTTTCGGAGAAACCGATCGGGTCCTTGAAGTAACCGGCAATTGCGATCTTCTGCTCAGGCGTGGCGGTCGACAGCAACCACAGCACCAGAAAGAACGCCATCATCGCCGTGGCGAAGTCGGCGAAGGCGATTTTCCAGGCGCCGCCGTGATGGCCGTCGCCAAAGCGCTTGACGCGCTTGACGATGATGGGCTGATTGTTCTCCATGGCTTAGCGACCGCGTACTGCTTGTTCCAGCTCGGCGAAGCTCGGGCGGTGCGCCGGGTACAGCACCTTGCGACCGAACTCGACCGCCAGCGACGGCGGCATGCCGGAAGCCGAGGCCACCAGCGAGGCTTTGATCGCCTCGTAGACGTTCAACTCTTCCTTGGCATCATGGCGCAGGGCATTGGCCAACGGGCCGAAGAAGCCGTAGGCCGCAAGAATACCGAAGAAGGTACCGACCAACGCCGCACCGACGTGCAGGCCGATGGACTTCTGGTCGCCGTCACCCAGCGAGGCCATGGTCACCACGATACCCAGTACCGCCGCGACGATACCGAAGCCGGGCATGCCGTCGGCGATCCCGGTCACTGCGTGGGACGGGTGCTCGAGCTCTTCCTTCATGCTCAGCAGCTCCATGTCGAACAGGCCTTCGAGCTCGTGGGGCGCCATGTTGCCGGTGGACATGATCCGCAGGTAATCGCAGATGAACGCGGTCATGCGCTCATCACCCAGCACCGCCGGGTACTTGGCGAAGATCGGGCTGGCCGCGGCGTCCTCGATGTCGCCTTCGATCGCCATCATGCCTTCACGACGGCTCTTGTTGAGGATCTCGTACACCAGGCCCAGCACTTCCAGGTAGAAGGTGTGGGTGAAACGGGTGCCGAACATCTTCAGCGACTTCTTGATCACATGCATGGTCATGTAACCAGGGTTGGCCTGGAGGAACGCACCAAAGGCCGCGCCGCCGATGATCAGCACTTCGAACGGCTGGATCAGTGCCGCGATCTTGCCGTGGGAAAGCACGTAGCCGCCGAGCACGCTCGCGAATACGACGATGATGCCGATAATTTTAGCCATAAGTTGGAAGCACTTGCTGTCGTGGTCAGGATAGGGAACGGAAGCTTGAAAACTCTTCTTCTACTTATCGGCAGAACTGCGCCAGACTATAGCCACTCATTGCGAAAAGCCAGTTCGGACTGATGTCAATATGCCAATTGAAACCAAGGTGCCAAGTCAGGCTCCGTCGAGTCTAGAGGCCTGGATCAAGCTGCTCGACGGGGTCCGCGTACCGGTGCCGAAAGAGAGCCATGATCGGGTGCTGCAGGCTATCAACGACAGCCGTCGCTCCCTGCGCGATATCGCCGAACTGATGCAGGATAGCCCCGCGCTGGTGCTCTGCGTGTTGCGCGAGGCCAACCACCCGGCCAACGCCAGCCAGGCGGAACCGGCCGAGAGCCTGGAAATAGCCCTGAACCGCCTTGGCCTGGCCCGCGTCAGCCAACTGCTGGCACGCCTGCCATCGCTGCCGGCCGACGAGATCCCGCCGGTGCTGCGCCAGTTCCTGCTGATCAGCCAGCATGCCACCCAGCAGGCCAACGGCCTGTTCGCCAGCCGCCTGGCGCGCCTGTGGCAGGAGATCCACTGGGGCAGCCTGCTGTTCCTCTCGCCCCTGTGGCCGCTGGCCCTGGTCTATCCCAAGCTGCTGGATACCTGGGAGCTGCGAGTTATCCACAAGGGCGAGGAAGCCGCTGAAGTCGAACAGCAACTGTTCGGCGTGCGCATCATGCAACTGTGCCAGGCCATGGCCGAGCACTGGCGCCTGCCCGAGTGGGTGACCCAGGGTTACCGCCTGCTGATAGACGAGCGCGAACAGCTGGCGCAGGTGCTGAACATCGCCCGCGAGCAGGACCCGCTGGTCCAGCAGCAGCGCCTGGACGAAGAGCCGGCCCTGCGCCGCTGGTTCAACCAGCCCCCGAATACCGTGCTGCTGGCCAACGGCCTTGCCCTGGCCGCCCAGGTCGGCTGGGACAATCCGCATTTGCTGCGCTGGCAGCTGCTTACCGCCCTCTATCTGCAGACCACGCTGGACGATGTCCAGCAGCAGGTTCACCAGCAGGCCGCGGCCAGTGCCCGCCATCACGCCCGGCATGCCCTGTTCCACCCGGCCGAGGCGCTGATCTGGCCTTGGCACCAGCGCCGTCCACACCCGGACATGCTCACGCCGCCACCGCCCAGCACCGAGGACCTTGGTCGCTGGCGCAGGTTGTGCCAGGAGTTGCTCGCCCAGCCGAGCCCGTTCAGCAATACCGTGCACCTGGCCACCCAGGCCCGCGAAGCACTGCTGGCGTGCGGCATGCAGCGTCTGATGCTGCTGAGCCTGGACAAGGCTACCGACTACCTGCGGGTGCAGCAGACTGCGGGCCTGCCCAAGGAAGCCGGCGTCATTGCGTTGCCGATCGCGCAGAACAAACTCCTGCAGAAACTGATGAGCAAGGCCGGGCAATTGCGCCTGACGCCCGAAAATCACGCCCAGTTCACCGCACTGCTGCCGGCGCCACTGCGCGCATTCTTCCGCAGCGAACACCTGCTGCTGCGCTCGCTGGCGGTCGGCGACCAGGTGCTGATGCTGGCGGTGGCGGACCAGGACGGCAAACCGCTGGCCGATGTCAGCGTGCAGGCATTCGGTAAAACCGTGCAATGCATCGAGCGCGCCCTGGCCCTCTTCGGCAACCGCCATTCATGATTGCCTTGCGCTACAATCGCCCCCTTTGCACCCTGGAGACCGTGGATGACTGACTTTTCCGGCTTGCCCCTGGTGATCGAAGCCGAGGACCTGCTGCCGCGCCTGGAATCGCCGCAACTGATCCTGGTCGACCTGACCAGCGCCAACCGCTATGGCAGCGGCCACATCCCCGGGGCGCGCTTCGTCGATCCCAAGCGCACCCAGCTGGGACAGCCGCCTGCACCCGGCCTGCTGCCGGCACGCGCCGACCTGGAAAAGCTGTTCGCCGAACTCGGTCATCGCGACGATGCGGTCTATGTGGTCTACGACGAAGAAGGCGGCGGCTGGGCCGGCCGTTTCATTTGGCTGCTCGACGTGATTGGCCACCCGCGCTATCACTACCTGAACGGCGGCATACAGGCCTGGCCGGCGGACAAACTGTCCACCGAGGTGCCCGCCAGCATGGGCGGCGCGGTGAACCTGCGCCTGCACCCGGAGCCCACCGCCACCCGCGAATACCTGCAAAGCCGCCTGGGCGCCGCCGACCTGGTCATCTGGGACGCGCGCGGACCACTGGAATATAGCGGCGAGAAAGTGCTGGCTGCCAAAGGCGGGCATATTCCCGGCGCGATCAACTTCGAGTGGACCGCCGGCATGGACCTCAACGACCACCTGCGCATCCGCGAGGATATCGCCGAAGTCCTGCAAAACCTGGGCATCACCCCCGACAAGGAAGTGATCACCCATTGCCAGACCCACCACCGCTCCGGCTTCACCTACCTCGTGGCCAAGGCCCTCGGCTATCCACGGGTGAAGGGCTATGCCGGTTCCTGGGGCGAATGGGGCAACCACCCCGACACGCCCGTCGAAGTTTAAGGACGCTCAATGAAATCCCGCTTGTTCATCATCAGCCAGTACCTGCTGCCGCACCACCTGCTGTCGCGGCTGGCCGGCTGCGTCGCCGAGTGCCGCGCACGCTGGTTCAAGAACGCCTTCACCGCCTGGTTCGCCAAGCGCTACCAGGTGAACATGTCCGAGGCACTGGTCGAAGACCTCAGCGCCTACGAGCACTTCAACGCCTTCTTCACTCGCGCCCTCAAGCCCGGCGCCCGTCCGCTGGACGAGACCCCCGGCGCGATCCTCTGCCCGGCCGACGGCGCGGTCAGCCAGCTCGGCCCGATCGAGCACGGCCGCATCTTCCAGGCCAAGGGCCACGGCTACAGCGCCCTGGAGCTGCTCGGCGGCGACCCGGCCCTGGCCGCGCCGTTCATGGGCGGCGAGTTCGCCACCATCTACCTTTCGCCCAAGGACTACCACCGCGTGCACATGCCGCTGGCCGGCACCCTGCGCGAAATGGTCTATGTGCCGGGCCGGCTGTTCTCGGTCAACCAGACCACCGCGGAGAACGTACCGGAGCTGTTCGCACGTAACGAGCGCGTGGTCTGCCTGTTCGACACCGAGCGCGGCCCGATGGCCGTGGTGCTGGTCGGCGCGATGATCGTCGCCTCGATCGAGACTGTCTGGGCCGGCCTGGTCACGCCGCCGAAGCGCGAGCTGAAGACCTTCCGCTATGACGACGCCAGCCGTGCGCCGATCCATCTGGAGAAAGGCGCCGAACTGGGCCGCTTCAAGCTGGGCTCCACCGCCATCGTGCTGTTCGGGCCAGAGCAGGTGAAGTGGGCCGAGAGCCTCGGTGCCGGCTCCGCCGTGCGCATGGGTGAGCTACTGGCGCAGCCGGCCCAGGCCTGATTGACTGCTGCAACAAGAAAGGCCCTGCTCAGCAGGGCCTTTTTCATTGGGACCGCTACGCGGTCCATCGCCGGCAAGCCGGCTCCCACAGTAACTACGCAAACCTCTGTGGGAGCCGGCTTTCCGGCGAAAGGGCTGCAGCGCAGCCCCAGGGCTCAAGATCAACCGCGTGCTTCGCGATCGCGTACGCCGAGCAGGTACAGCACACCATCCAGACCCAGGGTCGAGATCGCCTGCTTGGCCGACTGACGCACCAGCGGCTTGGCGCGGAACGCCACACCCAGGCCGGCCAGGGACAGCATCGGCAGGTCGTTGGCGCCATCGCCGACGGCAATGGTCTGCTCGAGCTGCAGGCCCTCTTCACTGGCCAGTTGCTGCAAGAGATCGGCCTTGCGCTGGGCATCGACGATCGGCTCGACGGCCACTCCGGTGACCTTGCCATCCACCACTTCAAGCTCGTTGGCGAATACGTAGTCGATACCAAGGCGCGCCTGCACCTGCTTGGCGAAGTAGGAGAAGCCGCCGGAAAGGATCGCAGTCTTGTAGCCCAGGCGCTTGAGCTCGGCGAACAGGTGCTCGGCGCCCTCGGTCAGGCGCAGCGAGGCGCCAATCTGGTCCAGTACGCCCACGTCCAGGCCCTTGAGCAGCGCCATGCGCTCTTTGAAGCTGGCCCGGAAATCCAGCTCGCCACGCATCGCGCGCTCGGTGATCGCCGCCACCTGCTCACCGACACCGGCAGCCTTGGCCAGCTCGTCGATGACTTCGGCCTCGATCAGCGTCGAATCCATGTCGAACACCGCCAGGCGCCGGTTGCGGCGGAACAGGTCGTCGCGCTGGAAGGCGATGTCGATGTTCAGCTCTTCGGACAGGGCGAAGAAGTCGGCGCGCAAGGCCTGGGCATCGCTGGCTTCGCCACGCACGGAGATTTCCAGCGCGGATTTGCCCTTCTCGGTCTGGACATCCAGCGCCACGCGGGCCGACAGGCGCTCGATGCGCTCGATGGTCAGGCCGTACTGGCTGATGATGGCGCTGACCCGCTGCAACTGCTGGGGAGTGACCCGGCGGCTGAGCAGGGTGACGATGTGGCGGGCCTCGCCCTGGCTGTCGGCCCAGTGCTGGTAGTCGGCCTCGGAGATCGGCGTGTAGCGCGCCTGCAGGTTCAGCTCATGGGCCTTGGCCTGTACGCTCTGCAGCAGCGCGGTGGCCACCTCATTGTCGGGAATGTCGACCAGGATGCCGAACGACAGCGTGCCGTGCATGACCGCAAGACCGATGTCGAGAATGTTCACACCGCCCTGGAGCAGGACGCCGGTGATGGCCGCGGTAAGACCTGGACGGTCTTCACCAGTGATGTTGATCAGGACGATTTCGCGCAAGACCGGGCTCCAACTCGATGAAAAATGCGCATTCTACCGATTTTCCATGACCATCGGGCGCCAACGCTACTTTGCCGACAAAACACGTATCGCTATACTGCCCAGCAACTTTCTCGCCATGAAGAGCCGCGCTCTGTGAACCGGCCCACGCCCGTAAAACCCGATAACTTCTTCCTGATGATCTACCGAGCCCTCAGCCAGCGCCGAATCCCCCTGGCCCTGCGCATTGCCAGCCATAACATCTTCCTGGTGGCCCTGGCCCTGGTGATCTATGCCTGCGTGATGGGTTTGCAGTTCAAGCAGGCCATGCACGAGCAGGCCGATGCCGTTGGCCAGAGCCTGACCACGCAAACGGCCACATCGGCCACCGAGCTGCTGGTGTCCAACGACATCCTCAGCCTCAACGTGCTGCTCGGCAACCTGGTGAAGAACCCGCTGGTGGCCCATGCCGCCATCTACAGCGTGGACAACCGCATCCTCGCCGAGGCCGGCCAGCGCCCACGCAATAGTTTGCTGGGCGAAACCGAAGGGGTCTACCAGACCAAGATCACCTTCCAGGACGTGACCGCCGGCCAGTTGCGCATCAGCCTGGACATGAGCCAGTTCCAGCAACCGATGCTGATCAGCCTGCAGAGCATGGGCATCCTTGCCGCGATCCTGTTGGCCCTGGCACTGACCCTCAGCCTGCGTCTGGGCCGTTTCATCTCCACCCCACTGCTGCAACTGCGCGTCTGGTTGCGTGATCCGCACCCCTACACGCCGGGCATCGACCGCCAGGACGAGATCGGCGACCTGGCCCGCCAGCTGCACGCCCGCCTTGCCCCGCCGCCGCCACCGGAGCCGGAAGAAGAGGACGAGGAAGACGATTTCGATGAGGTGCCCGCCCCCAAGGCCGCGCCACGCACGAAAGTCGCGGCACAGGCACCCGAGCACGACGATGACGATGACGCCTTCGCCGATCTGCTGGATGAGCAAAGCGCCGCGGCCAAACCCGTTATCGTCGAGTCCGACGAACCGCAGCACAGTGCCGTGCTGGCCGTGCAACTGGGCTCCCAGGAGCAACTGCGCCGCCTGCCGCGCACCCGCCTGACCGAATTGCTGGAACGCTACCGCGACTGCCTGGACCAAGCCGCGTCTCTGTACGAAGGAGAAGTCCACACCCTGAACGATGGCAGCACCCTGCTGCTGTTCCACAGCCGTGACAGCGGCGAGGACTACCTGACCAATGCCATCTGCTGTGGCGAGCTGCTGCGCGCCCTGGGCCACGCCCTGCAGATCGAGGTGGCCGACAGCGGTATCACCTTGCAACTGCAGCTGGGCCTGGTGCTGGCCGACGACCTGCAAGGCATGGAACAGGTCGACTTGCTGATGACCGAACAGGCCCAAGACGCCCTGGCCCTGTCGCAGCACAGCCGCAACCTGTTGCTGGTCGAGCGCCGCATCAGCGATGACACCCTGGTGCGCCAGCGCGCGCGCATCCGCCCGATCGCCAGTCCGGAGGGCGCGTGCTGTGTCGAGCGCCTGATGGAGCCTTACCCGTCCATGCTGGAGCGCCAACTAGCGCGGATGCACGAGCGCCGCGCCTGACCTGAAACACGCCTGGGGCTGCGGCGCAGCCCTTTCGCCGGCAAGCCGGCTCCCACAGGTACATGGTCTGCTCTTTGTGGGAGTCGGCTTGTCATAGCGACGAACCGCGGCGAAAGGGGCGCAAAGCGCCCCCAGCATTCTCGAAGGCCACAAAAAAGCCCGCATCGCTGCGGGCTTTTTCATGCCTGTCATATCAGAAGCGGAACACTTCCATATCGGTACGAATCGGTGAAGCCATCGGAATCTTCGGTTTCTCCGGCTCTTTCTTCACCTGCACCGGCGCGGCCGGCTTGCGTGGCGCTTCCTCGGCGATGGCCGGCTGGTTGGCCAGCGGCTTGACCGTGGTGCTCAGCTGTTCGACCAGCTTCTGCAGCAGCTGCCCCTGGGCTTGCACCTGCGCCGACTCGCTACCCGCATGGGGCTGCTCGAGGTGGACGATACGGTTGTCACGCACCTGGCCACGGCGATCCAGCACGCGCCACTGCGCATCGAGGATCGCCGGCTGGTTCTTGCCCGAGTCCAGGCGGGTGATTGACAGCAACACCTGCACGTCCGGCGTGAAGCCGGCACTTGCCGGCGCCAGCACCACGCGTTGGCTGTCCAGGCGCCAGGCCAGCTGGCGTACCAGCAACTGGTCGATATCCGACGAAAGGCTGCCAGCCCAGCGACCGTCGGTCGCCGCGGTCAGGCTACCATCGGTCTGACGCTGCAAAAAGGTTTCGCGTTGCAGGTAGTCGGCCACCGATACCGGGCCAAGCACCACCGCCATGCCCGCAGCCTGGGTCGGCTGGCCGGGATCACCGCTGTCGAGCTGGTACAGGGCAACCGGCTGGTGCATGCTGCACCCGCTCAGGCCCAACAGGCCAGTCATCAGCAGCGCAAATGGAAGGCGCAGAAATTTCATTCATCCCATCCAGGCGGTCGTCACCAGACTGACCGCAGTGATACTCATGTAGATTCATCCGGGCACTCGGCCACGCCGGCGCCAACGAGGGCACTATCATCCGCGAAATAGCCGCCCGACTCCAGCATTTCCGCCCGAAGCGGCGTTGAAAACGCCGCAACAGACAGCCCATCCATTCACGCGGGGGTTTCTACCAGCAGCCCGTCGACGCGCTGGAAACCACGTGGCAATTTGCTACCACGGCGCCCCCGCTCGCCTTTGTAGTGCTCGAGATCATCGGGCTTGAGCGAAAGGGTACGCTTGCCAGCTTGCAATACAAGGGTGGAGCCCTCGCTGATCACCGCAAGATCGGTCACGTATTCCTCGCGGCTGGCCACCCGGTCACCCGGCACGCCGATGATCTTGTTGCCCTTGCCTTTACCCAGCTGCGGCAGGTCGGCCACCTTGAACACCAGCAGACGGCCCTCGGTGGTCACCGCGGCGAGCCAGTCCTGCTCACGATCGGTCACCGGGCGCGGGGTCATCACCTTGGCGCCGTTGGGCAGGCTGAGCAGGCCCTTGCCGGCCTTGTTCTTGGCCTGCAGGTCCTCGCCCTTGACCACGAAGCCGTAGCCGGCGTCGGAGGCCACGACGTACAAGGCATCGTCTTCCGGCAGCAGCACGCATTCGAAGGTGGCGCCCGGTGGCGGGGTCAGGCGGCCGGTCAACGGCTCGCCCTGGCCACGGGCCGACGGCAGACTATGGGCGGCCAGCGAGTAGCTGCGACCGGTGGAGTCGATGAGCACGGCAAACTGATTGGAACGTCCGGCGGCGGCGGCCTTGAAGCCGTCGCCTGCCTTGTACGAAAGGCCCGTGGCATCGATATCGTGGCCCTTGGCACAACGCACCCAGCCCTTCTCCGAAAGCACCACGGTGACCGGCTCGGTCGGCATCAGTTCGTTTTCCGACAGGGCCTTGGCCTCGGCCCGCTCGACGATCGGCGAGCGGCGGTCGTCGCCGTAGGTCTCGGCGTCCTTGATCAGCTCGCTGCGCACCAGCTTGCGCAGCTTGGTGTCGCTGCCCAGCAGCGCTTGCAGTTGCTTCTGTTCCTTGAGCAGCTCGTCCTGCTCGCCGCGGATCTTCATCTCTTCCAGACGCGCCAGTTGACGCAGGCGGGTCTCGAGGATGTAGTCGGCCTGGATCTCGGTCAGGTCGAAGCGGGCGATCAGGGCCTGCTTGGGATGCTCCTCGGTGCGGATGATGTGGATCACTTCATCCAGGTTGAGGAACGCAGTGAGCAAGCCTTCCAACAGGTGCAAGCGCTTCTCGACCTTGTCCAGGCGATGCTGTAGGCGACGCCGCACGGTACCGATGCGGTACTCCAGCCACTCCAGCAGCAACGCCCGCAGGTTCTTCAGCTGCGGGCGACCGTCGAGGCCAATGATGTTGACGTTGACCCGGTAGGTGCTTTCCAGATCGGTGGTGGCGAACAGGTGCTGCATGAGTTCGGCGGCATCCACGCGGTTCGAGCGCGGGATGATCACGATGCGGCACGGGTTCTCGTGATCCGACTCGTCGCGCAGGTCGGCGACCATCGGCAGCTTCTTGGCCTGCATCTGCGCGGCGATCTGCTCGAGCACCTTGGCCCCGGAAACCTGGTGCGGCAGCGCGGTAACGACGATGTCGCCATCCTCGATGCGGTACACCGCGCGCATGCGGATCGAGCCTTTGCCGCTCTCGTAGATCTTCTGGATGTCGGCGCGCGGGGTGACGATCTCGGCTTCAGTCGGGTAGTCCGGGCCCTGGATATGCTCGCAAAGCTGCTCGATGGTGGCCTTGGGCTCGTCGAGCAGTCGCACGCAGGCGCTGGCCACTTCGCGCAGGTTGTGCGGCGGCACGTCGGTGGCCATGCCCACGGCGATGCCGGTGGTGCCGTTGAGCAGGATGTTCGGCAGACGCGCGGGCAGCACGGCCGGCTCCTGCAAGGTGCCGTCGAAGTTCGGTACCCAGTCGACGGTGCCCTGGCCCAATTCGGTGAGCAGCACCTCGGAGTAGCGCGACAGGCGCGCCTCGGTGTAACGCATGGCGGCGAACGACTTCGGATCGTCCGGCGCCCCCCAGTTGCCCTGGCCGTCGACCAGGGTGTAGCGGTAGCTGAACGGCTGGGCCATCAGCACCATGGCCTCGTAGCACGCCGAGTCGCCGTGGGGGTGGAACTTGCCGAGCACGTCACCGACGGTACGCGCCGATTTCTTGTGCTTGGAGTCGGCATCGAGCCCCAACTCGCTCATGGCATAGACGATGCGTCGCTGGACCGGCTTGAGGCCGTCGCCGATGTGCGGCAGGGCGCGGTCCATGATCACGTACATGGAGTAGTTGAGGTAGGCCTGTTCGGTGAAGTCAGCCAGGGAACGGCGTTCGACGCCGTCGAGACTGAGTTCGAGTGAGTCGCTCATGCGGGCCTCGTCATTTCAGGTTCTGGCGCAGCAGCATGGTGCCGCCGCGCTGGGTAAATTCAAGTTGTTTCAGGGCACTCATGCCCAGCAGCACACCCTGGCCATCCAGGCCGGGCACCACCAGCGCGCGTACGTCGCGCAGGTGGATATCGCCCAGTTGCAGGCTGTCGAGCCGCGTGCGGTAGCCTTGGGTACGGCCATTGGCGGTGCTCAACTGCACCGCGGCGCCACGCGCCAGGTCCAGATCGCGGGCCAGTGCCTCGGGGATCGCCACGTCAGTGGCGCCGGTGTCGAGCATGAAATGCACCGGTCGCCCATTGATCGCGCCATCGGCGACGAAATGGCCCTGGCCGTTGCTCAGCAGGCGCACCTCGACGAAGCCATCGCCCTGCTCGCTCTGCACCACGCTGTTGGGATTCTGCTGACGTTCTTCCCACTGGCCGAAAAAACGCGTGGCGAGGAACATCGCCGCCGCCCAGGCGACAATCATCAACACCCTGCCCGCGCGCTTGCCCGGTGGCTGGCTCATGGCTTGGCGCTCCAGCCGCCCTGCGGCGCGTCAAAGCGCCAGACGATCGGCCGTGTTTCACCATCCACCCGCGGGCGGTCATTGTTGTCCACGCCGATCCAGGCACCGCCCTTGTCGATCACCAGCGCCTCAGCCAGGCCGTAAGGCTGCGAGTAGCGCCGCGACTCCATCAGGGCCTCGGCGGCGAACGACCAGCAGCGCTCCACGGCGCCCGTGTCGGCATCCCGTCGGCAAATGCGGTAGGCATTGCGCTCGAGGGTGAACAGCTTGCCTTCGAACCAGGCCAGGTCGGCAAAGTCACGTGATACCGGGCGTGCCTCGGGGAATTGCGGCGGCTGCATCTCGACACCCGCCTCGCTGAGCAGTACGCAGCCGCGCCCGCAGGTCCACACCGATTGCTGGCGCTGCACCGCGAGCAGGCCACGGCGCTCGCGCTCGGCGGCCAGCCACAGGCGATCGCCCGCCGGGTTGATCGCCAGCCCCTCGAACAGTGCGTTGAAATGCAGCAACATGCCGCTGGCCCGCGCTTGGCGCACCATGGCCTGGTCGATTTTCAGCCAGTCCGGCTCACCGTCCACGGGCAACTGCAGCACGGCGGCGTGGGCCTCGCTGACGATGTAGAGGTTGCCGGCCTGATCGCAGGTGATGCCCTCGAAATCCAGCTCGCCGCCGCGGATGTAGGACGCCGCCCAGTTGCGCGACTTGAGCCCCCAGGGCAGGCCGGTATCGGGCGCGGGGGGCGGGGTGAAAGTCTGCGGCAGGGCCTGCCAGGTCGCCTCATCCTGGTCCAGGCGGTAGATACGGTCGTCATCGCGGTCGGACACCGCCCACAGCGCCCCACGGCACCAAGCCAGGCCCGACAGGTTGCCGCCGCGCATGCCATCGACCACATGCTCGGCGCTGAGCTTGAGCTGCGGCCAGTCGCCGGCCTGGGCCTGCAGGGCGAATAACGCCAGGCAGGCCAGGAGCAACGGACGAATCAAACCAGGACCTCGGCCAGGTTGCCTTTGGTCTCCAGCCAGCTCTTGCGATCGCCCGCACGCTTCTTGGCCAGCAGCATGTCCATGATCTCGGTGGTGCCTTGTACATCATCCAGGGTGAGCTGGACCAGGCGCCGGGTGTTCGGGTCCATGGTGGTTTCGCGCAGTTGCGGCGGGTTCATCTCGCCCAGGCCCTTGAATCGGGTGACCTGCGGCTTGCCGCGCTTTTTCTCGGCGACCAGGCGGTCGAGAATGCCGTCGCGCTCGGCTTCGTCCAGGGCGTAGTAGATCTCCTTGCCCAGGTCGATGCGGTACAGCGGCGGCATGGCCACGTAGACGTGCCCGGCCTCGACCAGCGGGCGGAAATGCTGGACGAACAGCGCGCACAGCAGTGTGGCGATGTGCAGGCCGTCGGAGTCGGCGTCGGCGAGGATGCAGACCTTGCCGTAGCGCAGCTGCGAAAGGTCGGCTGCGCCCGGGTCTACGCCGATGGCCACGGCGATGTTGTGCACTTCCTGGCTGGCCAGGACTTCACCGCCATCGACCTCCCAGGTGTTGAGGATCTTGCCGCGCAGCGGCAGGATGGCCTGGAACTCCTTGTCCCGCGCCTGCTTGGCCGAGCCCCCTGCCGAGTCACCCTCGACCAGGAACAACTCGGCGCGCATCGGGTCCTGGCCGGCACAATCAGCCAGCTTGCCGGGCAACGCCGGCCCCTGGGTGATGCGCTTGCGCTCGACCTTCTTGCTCGCCTTCAGGCGCCGGCCAGCATTGCTGATGGCCAGTTCCGCCAGTTGCATGCCCAGTTCGGGATGGGCATTGAGCCACAGGCTGAAGGCGTCCTTGACTACGCCAGAGACGAAAGCGGCCGCCTCGCGGGACGACAGGCGCTCCTTGGTCTGGCCGGAGAACTGCGGTTCCTGCATCTTCATCGACAACACGAAGCTGATGCGCTCCCAGACGTCCTCGGGGGCAAGCTTGACTCCGCGCGGCAGCAGGTTGCGGAACTCGCAGAACTCGCGCATGGCGTCCAGCAGGCCCTGGCGCAGGCCATTGACATGGGTGCCACCCTGGGCGGTGGGGATCAGGTTGACGTAGCTTTCCTGGATGCTGTCGCCGCCCTCCGGCAGCCACAACAGGGCCCAGTCCACGGCCTCCTTGTTACCCGCCAGGCTGCCGCAGAACGGCTCGTCGGGCAGGCGCTGGAACTCGCTGACCGAATCGACCAGGTAGGAGCGCAGACCGTCCTCGTAGTGCCACTCGACCTTCTCGCCGGTGCCCTTGTCCTCGAAGCTGATGGACAGCCCCGGGCACAATACGGCCTTGGCCTTGAGCACGTGCTTGAGGCGGCTGATGGAGAACTTCGGCGAATCGAAATACTTCGGGTCGGGGCTGAAGTACACGCTGGTGCCGGTGTTGCGCTTGCCGACGGTGCCGACCACCTCCAGCTCGCTGGCCTTGAAGCCGTCGGCGAAGGTCATCTGGTACTCGTTGCCGTCGCGCTTGACGCGTACGCGTACCTGGCTCGACAGGGCGTTGACCACCGAGATGCCGACGCCGTGCAGGCCGCCGGAGAACTGGTAGTTCTTGTTGGAGAACTTGCCGCCGGCGTGCAGCTTGGTAAGGATCAGCTCGACACCGGAAACGCCCTCTTCGGGGTGGATGTCCACCGGCATGCCGCGGCCATCGTCGCTGACTTCCAGCGAGTGATCGGCGTGCAGAACGACCTGCACCGACCGGGCGTGGCCAGCCAGGGCTTCGTCGACGCTGTTGTCGATGACTTCCTGGGCCAGGTGGTTGGGCCGGCTGGTGTCGGTGTACATGCCCGGCCGCTTGCGGACCGGGTCAAGGCCCGAGAGGACTTCGATGGCGTCTGCGTTATAGGCGCTAGCGCTGGGATTGGCCATGGGTTCTCGTCGTCAGTCTGGTGAATGCAAAAGTCAAAATACAGAAAAGTCCAGCGCCGCGTACTGCCCGCGGGCAATGCCGGCGAACGCCAGCAGGGCCGGCAGCTGTTCGGCGAAGCCCTGGTAACTGTGGTCGCCACCGGCCTGGACACGCAGGGCACAGGCGCGGTAGTAGCGCTCAGCCTGGCGATAGTCCAGGGTTTCATCGGCGGTCTGCAACCACACTTGATAGCGGCTGGCGTCCTGTGGGGGCGGCACTTCCAGTTCCGCCAGCGCTTCCACATGATCGTGGGTCAGCTCCCAGGCTTCGTCGGTATAGAGGTTGCGCTGGGTGCCGAGGTAGCCATCGAACAGGCGATGCGGCGCGACCGCCGGGTTGACCAGCAAGGCCTTGAGCCCGTGGCGCTCGGCCAGATGGGTGGCATAGTAGCCGCCGAGGGAGCTGCCGACCAGCAGCGGCGCACCCAGCTCATCGATGGCTGCCTCCAGCTGGGCGATAGCCTGGCGCGGGTGGTGGTGCAAGGCCGGGACGCGCAGTTGGTCGACCAGGCCGAGCTGCTGCATCACCGCCTCGAGCTGACGGGCTTTCTTCGACAGCGGCGAGCTGTTGAAGCCATGGATATAGAGGATGGAACCCGACATGCTGCCCCCGGACGCAAAGATGCGCAGTGTAGCGCGTTCGAAGGGCATTGGCGCAGCGCCTGGATTTTCGCAACAAATACTTCAACCAAGGCGATGCAGGCAGTGCCCGCTCCCACGCCTCTCACCACTGACCCGATCAGTAACCGGGGCTGTCGAAGTCCAGCTTCACCTCGAAATCGAACGCCCGCTCCACCCCGGTCTCCAGCCGCCCGTCGTCATGCAGCCGCAGCCAGCGATAGCCCGGCTGCTCCTCGCTCACCTTGAAGTCCTCGCTGCGCGGCGCGAACTGGATACAGGTCGACGGTGTGGCGAGGTAACGGACGCCATCATGCAGTTCATCCCATTCCTGATGGATATGCCCCCAGAGCAAGGCTTTCACCTGTGGATAACGCTTGATACACAGCAACAGTGCATCGGCATTGCGCAAACCGATCGGCTTGATCCAGGCGCAACCGATATCCACCGGCTGGTGGTGGCAGCACACCAGGCAATGGCGTTCGCCGGCATCGTCCAGTGCCTTGTCCAGCATGGCCAGCTGATCGTCCGCCAACAACCCGAACGTGGCGCCGACCACCGCCGAATCGAGCATGACGATGCGCCATTGACCAATGTCGGTCACGGCCTGCACCAGCTCCGGCGCCACGGCTAGCATCACCTGGGCTTCGTCATGGTTGCCTGGCAACCAGCGCGAGGGGGCGCCGAACACCGCCGTCATTTCACGGAAAGCAGCGTAGGAAGCTTTGCTGGCGTCCTGGGAGAGATCGCCCGTGCACAGCAGCAGGTCTATGCGCGGTTGTTCGCGGCGAACCTGGCCGACCACGTGCCCAAGGCTTGCGCGGGTATTGAGGCCCAGCAAGGTGCCCGCCGGGTCGGCGAACAGATGGGCGTCGGTCAGTTGCACCACATGGACAGGTGACGGGGATGATAGTGGTTGCGGCAACGGCCGTCTCCTCGAACGGATTCAGCACGGATTATGGCGGCGGATCGCTTTCGAGCAAATACTCGAAACCGACGCGCATCACATTTCAGCGCACCGCTTCCAGTTCGTGGCCGCAGGCCAGGCAGTGGCTCAGCCATTCACCGAGGAACAGATTGAGCTGGGCCTTCTCGTCCGGCTGGTGCATAGCCGTGTTGGGATAGGGGTAGATGCTGCGCAGGCGACGCGCATGCTCGGCACTGACCACCTCGGCCATGCGCGCGTCATGGTAGACCTGCACTTCCAGCTCTGGCACCGGCAGCCAGGGCAGGCTGTGCTCCTGGCGTACCTTGAGCGTGGTGGTGTAAGGGCAGGCCAGCAGCACTTCAAGCACCAGCACGCCGAGCATCTGGTCGCCCTGGGTCATGCCGATGCGCCGCGAGCTCTGCGTGGTGCGCATGTCGGGCAACAGGCGCATCAGGCGGGCATAGTTGGCCTCGCAGGCCGACTGCAGCCCGACCAGGTCGACTCGATAGCGCTCGCGCAGCAGGTTCACTTCCACATACCTCGTACTTCGTCACGGTTCAGCGCCAGCCATTGCAACCCGATGATCGTGGCGGCGTTGCAGATGCGCCCGTCGCGCACCGCCTGCAGGGCGTCCTCGAACGCCCAGACGCGCACGCGGATGTCCTCGCTTTCCTCTTCCAGGCCATGCAGGCCTCCGGCACCCTCGCTGACGCAACGGCCCAGGAACAGGTGGACGTACTCGTCGCTGCCGCCCGGCGAGGGGAAGTACTTGGTCATCGGCCACAGCGCCGAGAAGGTCAGGCCTGCTTCTTCCTCCGCTTCGCGATGGGCGACCTGCTCGGGTTGCTCGTCCTTGTCGATCAGCCCGGCCACCATTTCGATCAGCCAGGGATTGGCGACCTTGCCCATGGCGCCAACGCGAAACTGCTCGATCAGCACCACTTCGTCGCGCTGCGGATCGTAGGGCAGCACGCAGACCGCGTCATGGCGTACGAACAGTTCACGGGTGAACTCGCGGCTCATGCCCCCGGCGAACAGTTCGTGGCGCAGGTAAAGCTTGTCGAGCTTGTAAAAGCCCTTGAACAGCGGCTCCCGCCGAGCGATCTCGACCTGGGTAGGCACTGTATTGTGCGTGTCCGTCATGCAAACTCCTCATGCCTCGTTTACCGCATCGCGCAATCCTACTCTGCGCACGGCCCGGTTTCATCCCTTTCCGCTGACCGTTCGGGCAGCCGGGACAGGCGTGTCACTCTCTGTTAGCTTAGTGGCGAACTGAAGGCCGCGCAGGCGGTCCAAGGCCGATCATCACCGTTGTGAAAGAGGCAACATGACGCTTGTCAAACTGACTTCCGTGGCCGTCCTGGCACTGGCGCTCGGCGCCTGCCAGAGCCTGTTCACGCCCAATTACCGGGCCCCGCTCGAGGTCAAGCGCGAGGCCTGGGAGCACGTAAAACCCGGCTGCAGCGAAAGCGACTGCCCGCTGGTCAACATCGACGTCGTGCACTTCCCGGCCCTGCCCAAGCTCGACGGCATTGTCGAGAAGCGCCTGCTGATGTTGACCGAGGACAACCAGCGCGGCACCCCGCCGGCCTCGCTGCAAGCCTACGAGCAGCAGTACCTGGCCCGCGCCGACAAGCGCAACAGCAGCTACCTGCAAGCCAAGGTACGCGAGCAGCATGACGGGCTGGTGATCGTCGAGCTGTCCAGCTACCTGGACAGCGGCGGCGCCCACGGCATGCCGGGACGCGGCTTCATCAACTATTCGCGCAAGCTGGACAAGGTGCTGACCCTGGACGACATGCTTGTGCCGGGTCAGGAGGCGACTTTCTGGAAAACCGCCGAGGAGTCCCACCGCGCCTGGCTGATCAGCACCGGCATGGACAAGGACCCCGAGTTCGTCAAGACCTGGCCGTTCAAGCAATCCCCGCACATCGCCCTGACCTACGGCGCGGTGGTGATCAAGTACGAGGTCTACTCCATCGCCCCCTACTCCATGGGCCACGTCGAGCTGAAGATCCCCTACCCGCGCCTCAATGGCGTGATCAAGCCCGAGCTGTTTCCCGGCCGCGGCTGAGCGATAGCAACAGGTGCAGTACCCCTGCCAGCAACAGTGCCGGCAGGGTCGCCCCCAGCTCAGGCGCCTGGCTGGCCATCAGGTGATAGGCCGCCACCCCCACGCCCCAGGCCAGTAGCGCCTGCCAGTGCAAGCCCTCGACCAACGCCGGCAAGCGGCGGCGGCGAATCACGAAGTGATCCACCAGCACCACGCCGAACAGCGGCGCGAACACCGAGCCGATCAGCAACAGGAAGTTCTGGTACTGGGCCAGCGGCGCCAGCAAGGCGATCAGCGTGCACAGCACGCCGATCGCCAAGGCCAGGTGCTCGACCTTCATTTTCAGCAGCAGGCCGGTGGACACCGCCGCCGAGTGGATATCGGCAAAGGCGTTTTCCGTCTCGTCCAGCAGGATCAGCAGCAACGGAATTCCCAGCCCAGCGCCGGCGAGTGCCAACAGCAGGGCATTCACCTCACCGCTGGGCGCGAACGCCAAGGTGTAAGCCACGCCCAGGCTCATCAGCCAGGCATTGCCAATGAAGAAGCCCAGCGCGGTACCGCCGAACACCCGGCTGGCGCGCTGGCCAAAGCGTGAATAGTCGGCGATCAGCGGCAGCCACGACAGCGGCATGGCGATCACGATGTCGAAACCCAGGGCCAGGGACAGCGAACCATCACCGGGCTGACGCCACAGCTGGGCCAGGTCGGCCCTGGCGAACAGGTTCCAGGTCAACCAGGCGCAGGCGCCCAGCAGCAGCCAGATCCCCCATTTGCGCAAGACCTTGCGCACGAACGCCAGCGGCCCGCTGACCGCCAGCAGAGTGGCCAGGGCGCCAAAGCACAAGGTCCACAGCAGCGGGCTGCTCCAGCCGCTGCCCTCGCCGAACGCGCGTTCGCCCAGCAAGCTGGCGGCATCACGCATGACGATGATCTCGAACGAACCCCAGCCCACCAGTTGCAGCAGGTTGAGCAAGGCCGGCAGGCGCGCGCCATGGCTACCGAGCGTGAGGCGCAAGGTTGCCATGGCCGACAGGCCGGTATCGCTACCGATCACCCCCACCGCGGCCAGCAGCAATACCCCTACCGCCGTGCCCAGGGTGATCGCCAGGATCGAGCCCGCCAGCCCCAGGCCCGGCGCCAACAGGCTGCCGACCTGCAGGACCATCAGGCCGATGCCGAGGGAAAACCACAGCGAAAACAGGTCGCGGGCGCCGAACTGGCGATGGTGAGAGGGGACCGGGTGGTCGGGAGAGAAGTGGCTGGGAGTGGTCATGCTCGGGCGCTCGACGGAAGAGTTGGGGTGAACCCATCGCTGGCAAGCCAGCTCCCACAGGGGCCGCATCGCAGTCTGTGGGAGCTGGCTTGCCAGCGATGCGGTGCGCATCGCGCACCGCCTGGGTCTGCTACTCAGACTTTCTGGTACAACTGACTGCCTTCCTGGCGGAACCGCTCGGCCTGCTCGCGCATGCCCTGTTCGACTGTCACGTCGACGGTCTCGATCTTGGCCGCGTACTCACGCACTTCCTGGGTGATCTTCATCGAGCAGAACTTCGGCCCGCACATCGAGCAGAAGTGGGCGACCTTGGCCGACTCCTTGGGCAGCGTCTCGTCGTGGAACGCACGGGCGGTGTCCGGGTCCAGGCCGAGGTTGAACTGGTCCTCCCAGCGGAACTCGAAGCGCGCCTTGGACAGCGCGTTGTCACGGATCTGCGCGCCCGGGTGGCCCTTGGCAAGGTCGGCGGCATGCGCGGCAATCTTGTAGGTGATGATGCCGGTCTTCACGTCATCCTTGTTCGGCAGGCCCAGGTGCTCCTTGGGCGTGACGTAGCAGAGCATGGCGCAACCGAACCAGCCGATCATCGCCGCGCCTATCCCTGAGGTGATGTGGTCGTAGCCAGGGGCGATGTCGGTGGTCAGCGGGCCAAGGGTGTAGAACGGCGCTTCGTCGCAGCATTCGAGCTGCTTGTCCATGTTCTCCTTGATCAGCTGCATCGGCACGTGGCCAGGGCCTTCGATCATGCACTGCACGTCGTGCTTCCAGGCGATCTTGGTCAGCTCGCCGAGGGTTTCCAGCTCACCGAACTGCGCGGCGTCGTTGGCGTCGGCGATCGAGCCCGGGCGCAGGCCGTCGCCCAGCGAGAAGCTGACGTCGTAGGCCTTCATGATTTCGCAGATCTCGTCGAAGTGCGTGTACAGGAAGTTTTCCTTGTGGTGCGCCAGGCACCACTTGGCCATGATCGAGCCGCCACGGCTGACGATGCCGGTGACGCGCTTGGCGGTCAGCGGCACATAACGCAGCAAGACGCCAGCGTGGATGGTGAAGTAGTCCACCCCCTGCTCGGCCTGTTCGATCAGGGTGTCGCGGAACAGCTCCCAGGTCAGGTCCTCGGCAACGCCATTGACCTTTTCAAGGGCCTGGTAAATCGGCACGGTACCGATCGGCACCGGCGAGTTGCGGATGATCCACTCGCGGGTTTCATGGATGTGCTTGCCGGTGGACAGGTCCATGACCGTGTCCGAACCCCAGCGGATGCCCCAGGTCAGCTTGGCCACTTCTTCCTCGATGGAGGAACCCAGGGCGCTGTTGCCGATGTTGCCGTTGATCTTTACCAGGAAGTTGCGGCCGATGATCATCGGCTCCAGCTCGGTGTGGTTGATGTTGGCCGGGATGATCGCGCGACCGCGGGCGATCTCTTCGCGCACGAACTCGGGGGTGATCTCTTTCGGGATACTGGCACCGAAGCTGTGGCCGGCGTGCTGCTGGCTCAACAGGCCGGCGGCGCGGGCTTCCTGCAGCTTCATGTTCTCGCGGATGGCAACGTATTCCATCTCGGCGGTGATGATGCCCTGGCGCGCGTAGTGCATCTGCGAGACGTTGGCGCCGGCCTTGGCCCGGCGCGGGTTGCGCACGTGGGCGAAGCGCAGCTTGGCCAGCTCGGCGTCGTTCAGGCGCTGCTGGCCGAAGTTCGAGCTCAGGCCACCCAGGCGCTCGGTGTCGCCACGGGCGTCGATCCACGCCGAGCGCACATCGCCCAGGCCCTTGCGCACGTCGATGATGACATTGGGGTCGGTGTACGGGCCGGAGGTGTCATACACCAGCACCGGGGCGTTCTTTTCGCCGCCGAAGTCGGTGGGGGTGTCGTGCAGGCTGATCTCGCGCATGGGCACGCGGATATCGGGGCGCGAACCTTCGACATAGACCTTGCGCGAGTTGGGCAGCGGTTGCACGGACTGTTGGTCGACTTGGGCCGACTCGCTCAGACTGATCGTTTTTTCTTGTTTGCTCATCACAGGCTCTCCAGACAGCTTCCTAGCGGGCGGAATGTCGGGGTGAACCTGAAAGGCGCGGACGCACCCGTGTTGACGAGTGCAGTGCCGGACAAGGGGTGCCGTGGGCTGCAAGCAGCTGTGGCGATCCCGGACCTGGCACAAGAGGCTCCCGGGACATGAGAGCAATCTTGTTCCCTACGCAGGCGCTAACCTGATCAGGTTCAACGGGATCCGCAACTTTGCGATCTCAGCCTTTGCATCAAGGCACCCCGACAAGAACCTGCGCAGTCTAGACTGGAGTGGTCGGCAAAGCCAAGCGGGTAAATCCCTGGCGTGATAAATGGCACACGTGGCGGATTGTTGATGGCGACGCACGGCACTACACTGGCGTGCTCGATACCAGACAGTACAGTAAATACATCTTGATCAAGGATTGCCCTATGCTGCGCAAACTCTCACTGGCGATTGCCGTGTCTTGTGCGTCCAACGGAGTGGCCTGGGCAGTGGATACGCCCACGACGGTGAAGACCGACCTGGTCAGCGTCTACCAGGAAGCGGTGGACAATAACGCCGACCTGGCAGCCGCCCGCGCCGACTACGGCGCCCGCCGCGAAGTGGTGCCCCAGGCCCGCGCCGGTTTGCTGCCCAACCTTTCGGCCGGCGCCGAGATGATGAATACCCGCACCAAGCTCGACGAGCCGTCGATCACCTCCAACCGCAGCGGCAATACCTGGAGCGCCACCCTGGCGCAGCCGATCTTCCGCGCCGACCGCTGGTTCCAGCTGCAGGCTGCCGAAGCGGTCAACGAGCAGGCCGCGCTGGAACTGTCGGCCACCGAGCAGAACCTGATCCTGCAAAGCGCCGAGAACTACTTCGCGGTGCTCCGCGCTCAGGACAACCTGGCCTCGACCAAGGCTGAAGAGGCGGCCTTCAAGCGCCAGCTCGACCAGTCCAACGAGCGATTCGATGTCGGCCTTTCGGACAAGACCGATGTGCTGCAGTCACAGGCCAGCTATGACACGGCGCGGGCCAACCGGATCATCGCCGAGCGCCAGGTGCAGGATGCCTTCGAGGCCCTGATCACCTTGACCAACCGCCAATATAGCGCGATCCAGGGCGTGGTCCACACCCTGCCGGTGCAAGTGCCGACGCCCAACGACGCCAAGGCCTGGGTCGAGACCGCCGGGCGGCAGAACCTCAACCTGCAGGCCACCAACCATGCCGTGGCGGCCGCCGAAGAGACCGTGCGCCAACGCAAAGCGGGCCATGCACCAACCCTGGATGCCGTGGCCAAGTACCAGAAGGGCGACAACGACAACCTGGGTTTCACCAACCCTTCGCAGAACGGCGTGCGCTACGGCGGTGACGTGGAGCAGACCAGCGTCGGCCTGCAACTGAACATTCCGATCTACAGCGGCGGGTTGACCAGCTCCCAGGTGCGCGAGGCCTATGCGCGCCTGACCCAGAGCGAGCAGCAGCGCGAAAGCCTGCGCCGCCAGGTGGTGGAGAACACGCGTAATCTGCACCGTGCGGTGAACACCGACGTGGAACAGGTACAGGCGCGCAAGCAGTCGATCATTTCCAACCAGAGCGCACTGGAGGCCACCGAGATCGGCTACCAGGTCGGCACCCGCAACATCGTCGACGTGCTCGATGCGCAACGCCAGCTGTACACCTCGGTGCGCGACTACAACAACAGCCGCTACGACTACATCCTCGACAACCTGCGCCTCAAGCAGGCGGCCGGCACCTTGAGCCCGCAGGACCTGCAGGACCTGGGGCGGTACCTGAAGGCCGACTACAACCCGGACAAGGATTTCCTGCCACCGGATCTGGCAGCGGCTGCGGCGAAGAACTTCGAACGCCGGCCTTGAAGGCAACACACTACCTGTAGGGCGGGCTTAGTGGGAGCGGGATTGCCCCGCTCCCACCACAACCGCGCCTACAGGCTCATCATCAGCTCAGCAGGCACGCCAGCCCATCGAGCAAACGCTGCAACGCCCCCTGATTGGCCCGCATCACCGCCCTGCCCGCCTCGCCCATGCGCCGCGCGTCCTGCGGCAGCTCAACCAAGCGGCGCACCGCCGCGGCCAGCCCCTCGGCATCGTCCACCTGCTGCAACGCCCCCGCCTCGCGCAGCATCGCGCTGATCTCGAGGAAGTTGAACACATGCGGTCCCATGAGCACCGGCAGTGCCAGCGCCGCCGGCTCCAACGGGTTGTGACCGCCCGTGGGGACCAGGCTGCCGCCTACGAAGGCGATATCGGCCAGTGCATACAGAAACAGCAGTTCGCCCATGGTGTCGCCCAGCAGCACCTGGGTCTGCGCCGTGACCGCGTCACCGGCCGAGCGGCGCACCGTGGAGAACTGTCCGGCGCACAGCTCATGCACCGCCGCGAAGCGCTCGGGATGGCGCGGCACCAGGATCAGCAGCGCATCGCTGTGTACCTTCAGCAGCTCACGATGAGCCTCGAGAATCAACGCGTCTTCGCCATCGTGGGTACTGGCGGCGATCCACACCGGACGCTGCCGGGCAGCCCACTGCTCGCGCAATGCGCAGGCCCGTGGCAGCAGTTGATCGTCGATCGTGAGGTCAAACTTGATCGAACCGGTCACCTGCACGCATTCGTGGCGCGCACCGAGCGCGCGGAAACGCTCCGCCTCGGTTTCGGTCTGTACGGCGATCAGGTTCATCTCCTCGAGCATCGGCCGGGTCAGGCCGGCAAAACGGGCATAACCACGCGCCGAGCGCTCGGACAGCCTCGCATTGGCCAGCGCCACCGGAATGCCGCGCCTGGCGCACTGGTGGATGTGGTTCGGCCACAGCTCGGTTTCCATGATGATGCCCAGGCGCGGGCGCACATGGTCGAGGAACCGCCCGGCCGCCCACGGCAGGTCGTAAGGCAAGTAGCAGTGCTGCACCCGTGGCTCGCCCTCGAACATCGCGCGGATGCGCTCTGAGCCGGTCGGGGTCATGCAGGTGAGCGTGACCGGCAGGTCCGGGTACTGCTTGAGCAGGGCCCGCACCATCGGCGCGGCAGCGATGCTCTCACCCACCGAGACCGCATGCACCCAGATGCCACCCTGACGCATGGGTGGCAAGCCACAAGCGAAGCGCTCGGCGATACGCGCACGGTAGGCCGGCGCCTTGCGCCCGCGCAGGAACAGGCGCAGCGCGACCAGCGGCAGGCCCAGATGGAAAAGCAGGGTATAGAGGGTTCTGTTCATGGCGGCGGAGTTTACTAGGAACTGGATGAAAAGGCCTGTCAGCCAATGGCCCGCAGGTGCACGGCGAAGCGCTCGGCCAGCCACTGCGCCGCAGGGCCCAAGGGCTCGTCACGGCGCCAGGCCAGTTCCGCCACCAGCGCCGGCGGGCGCCATTCGCTGTCCAGCTCGACCATCTGCGCCTGGTAGGTGGGGTACTGCACCACATGACGCGGCAGCCAGGCCCAGCCCAGGCCGCGCATCAGCAATTCGGCCATGGCATAAAAGCTGTCGGCACGCCAGATCTGCGGGCTGATCGCCTCGCCGCCGGGGTAGCCGCTCTGCTGCGGGGTAATCAGCAACTGGCGATGGCGGGCCAGTTGTTGGCGGCTGACCTTGGCCAAGTGTGCCAGCGGGTGGTCGATGGCACACACCGTGACCATCTCGACGCTGCCCAAGGACCGTCTCTCCAGCGAGGCGGGAATGCTTTCGTGGTGGAAGAACAACCCCAGGTCGGCGCGCCGCTCCACCAGCTTGCGCGCCACATCGCCCTGGGCGCCGCTGGCCAGTTGCACCTCCAGGTAGGGGTAGCGCACCGCCAGCTCGTCAAGGCTGTCGATCACCGGCTGGTAGGGCATGGCCTCGTCCTGGGCCACCCGCAGCAACGCCTCCTGTCCGCGCATCAAGGCCAACGCCCGGCCATCCAGACGCTCGCATTGGCGCAACAGCTCGCGGGCGTCCTCCAGCAGCGCGGCGCCGCTTTCGGTCAGGCGCGGCTGCCGGCCGCTGCTGCGCTCGAAAAGGGTCACGCCCAGGTCCGCCTCGAGCAAGGCGATGGCGCTGCTGATCGCCGACTGGGCCTTGTGCTGCTCTCGGGCCACGGCGGAAAACGAACGCAGCTCCGCCGCCCGCACAAACAGGCGCAACTGTTCCAGGTTCCAGTGCTCAGTCATCATTAACCTATCTCCATAACAGATAGGTAATGACTTTACCGCATCCTGGGATCCTCTAGAATGCCCATCCAGTACCGGAGGACCCGCATCATGAACGCCTATACCTATCTCGCTATCGCCATCTGCGCCGAAGTCATTGCCACTGCCTCCATGAAGTCGGTCAAGGGTCTGAGCACGCCTCTGCCGCTGCTGCTGATGGTGTGCGGCTACGGCGTGGCGTTCTGGATGCTCACCCTGGTGGTGCGCAGCATTCCGGTGGGGATCGCCTACGCGATCTGGTCGGGTCTGGGGATCGTCCTGATCAGCGTCGCGGCGCTGGTGATCTATGGGCAGAAGCTGGATGTGCCGGCGATGGTGGGGATGGCCATGATCGTCGGCGGGGTGGTGGTGATCCAGGTGTTTTCCAATACCGCAGGGCACTGAGCCTGAGCCCATGGGGCCGCTGCGCGGCCCTATCGCCGGCAAGCCGGCTCCCACAGGGGTCAGCACGACGCCACAGCCTGTATACTGCGCACCTGTCCTAGTTTTCGAGGTGCCCGCATGCCATCCGCCATTACCACTGACGTGCTGATCGTCGGCGCCGGGGTCGCAGGCCTCTGGCTCAATGCCCGGCTGCGCCGCCTGGGCTACTCGACGGTGCTGGTGGAGCGCGCCAGCCTGGGTGGCGAGCAGACCATCAAGTCGCAAGGCATCATCCACGGCGGCACCAAATATGCCTTGCACGGCGCCCTCACCGGCGCCTCCGAGGCCATCGCCGACATGCCGCGACGCTGGCGCGAAGCGCTGGCCGGCAACGGCGAACTGGACCTGAGCGGCACCCGCTTGCTGTCCGATGCCCACTACTTGTGGTCCCCCGGCACCCTGGCGGGCAACCTCACCAGTTTCTTCGCCAGCAAGGCCGTGCGCGGCCGGGTCGACCAGGTCAAGGGCGAGCAACTGCCGCCGGCCCTGCAGGACCGCGCCTTCAAGGGTAAGGTCTACCGCCTGGCCGAACTGGTCATCGACGTGCCCAGCCTGCTGGCCAACCTCGCGCAACTGGCGGGTGACAGCCTGCTGGCCGGCGAGCGAATCGAACCGCTGCGCGACGGCGAAGAGCTGGCCGGCCTGGTGGTCGATGACCGCGAGATCCGCGCCCAGCGCATAGTCCTGAGCGCCGGCGGTGGCACCGAAGGCCTGCTGCACGCCCTGGGGCTGAACCAACCGGCCATGCAACGCCGCCCGCTGCACATGGTCCTGGCCAAGGGGCCCAACCTCAAGCCCCTGTATGCCCACTGCCTGGGCGGCGGCCCCAAGCCGCGCATCACCGTGACCACCCACCCGGCCGCCGATGGCCAATGGGTGTGGTACCTGGGTGGCGATATCGCCGAGGCTGACGGCGTTGCCCGTGAGCCCGCCGCGCAGATCGCCGCGGCGCAGAAGGAAGTTGCCAGCCTGTTGCCTTGGGTCGATCAAAGCCTGGTCCGCTGGGCCACCCTGCGCGTCGATCGCGCCGAGCCCGCGCAATCGGGCCTGGTACGCCCGGACAACGCCTTCCTTGCCGACCAGCAACGCCTGCTGGTCGGCTGGCCGACCAAGCTGGCCCTGGCGCCAGATTTCGCCGATCGTGTGCTGGCCAGCTTCGAGCGTGACGGCGTGCGCCCGGCGAGCCAGCCGGACCTTGCCGACCTGCCGCGTCCACCGCTGGCGCTGCCAGCCTGGGAGCAACTGCTGCCATGAGCCTGCCGACCCTGCACGATCACCACCGCCCCTTGGGCAGCACCGGCCTGCGGGTATCGCCACTGGGCCTGGGCACGGTCAAGCTGGGCCGCGACCAAGGCGTCAAATACCCCAATGGTTTCACCATCCCCGATGACCAGGCCGCCCGCCTGCTGCTCGCCCAGGCCCGCGAGCTGGGCATCAACCTGATCGACACCGCCCCGGCCTATGGCCGCAGCGAGGAGCGCCTCGGCCCATTGCTGCGCGGCCAACGCGAGCAATGGGTAATCGTCAGCAAGGTCGGGGAAGAGTTCGAGGATGGCCAGTCGCATTTCGATTTCAGCGCCGCCCATACCCGTCGCTCGGTCGAACGCAGCCTCAAGCGCCTGGAAACCGACCGTATCGAACTGGTGCTGGTGCACTCCGATGGCAACGACCTGGCGATCCTCGAGCAGGAGGGAGTGTATGAAACACTCGCCGCGCTCAAGCGCGAAGGCAAGATCCTCGGCTACGGCTTCTCCGGCAAGACCGCCGCGGGTGGCCTGAAGGCCTTGGAACAAGGTGATTGCGCCATGGTCACCTACAATCTCAACGAGCAGGCGGAGCGGCCCGTGCTCGACTACGCTGCCGAACACGGCAAGGCCATCCTGGTAAAGAAGGCCCTGGCCAGCGGCCATATCTGCCTGGCGCCGGGGGTCGACCCGGTGCAGGCCAGTTTCGAGTTGCTGTTCGCCCACCCCGGCGTGTGCAGTGCCATCGTCGGCACCATCAACCCGGTTCACCTGGCCCACAACGTGGCCACCGTCGCCCGCATCCTGGGCCGGCCCTGAGCCGCCCGGGCGGGGGCCCAACGCAAGGAGGAGCCTCGTGCCGCGTACGCTGATCCGCAAGAATCCGAGCAACTTCAAGACCCTGCCGCTGCACGTCGAAGCCACGCCCGACGGCCTGACTTACCAGAGCATCGGCATGCCGCTGAATTTCGCTCAAACCCTGCAGCGGCGCAAGGCCATCCAGGTCGCCGACCCCGAACGCTTCGTGGCGGAGCTGGCCAACCTCGGCGTGTCGGTGCGCCTCACCCTGAACTGGCAAGGCCGCGACTACTGGGTGCTGGTGCGCCAACGCCGACAGGACCGTGGCGATGTGGTGCTCAAGCTGATTTCAGGCTATGTCCCGGCCCACGAGCTGAACCTGCCGCTGCACACGGCGATCCAGGAAGTGGCCGAGGAGTGCCTGCTGGAAACCCCTGAAGGCTGGCTTGGCGGGCGCTTCAACGATACCTGGCTGCCGGCGCCCTATGCCGCCGCCCTGCACTATCGCGAGGCGCTGCCGTTCGTGCTCTCGCCTGAGTCTGGTGCCGCCCGCCCGGTGCATTGCGCCCGGCTCACCCTGCTGGAGCGGCCACGGGCCTACGTGCACCTGCCCACCGCGTCGTTGCAGCTGATCTACGACCTGCGTCTGCAAGTGCCCAAGGAGGCCAAGTCACTGAGCCTGTTCCATGTCGATGAACGGCTCGAGGGCGACCAACTGGTGGCACGGCTCGACCGCAAAAGACCAGACCTTTACCTGATGCCGTTGAAGGACGGCCAACCGATGGCAGAGCTCTATACCCTGAAGAAGGATCAACTGCTGCCGGCGAGCACACGCGGCCTATGGCTGGCTGAAAGCTTTGCACTACAGGTAGGCTGGGTGGTTCGGGAGGAGCGGGTACGCTGGAAGGACTGGTTGAAGCAACAAGACCTGGCCGAACACAAGCGCGAACCGGCTTCGCACCTGGAGCGCTTCAGTGACAAGGCCCGGGCGTTGCTGGAGCGAGCGCGGGACACGCTGCACAAATG
>NZ_JBOBDQ010000024.1:0-71764 GCF_050586565.1 Pseudomonas sp. WC1 | reverse complement strand
GTAATTCGCATCTGCGCGACTGCTCTTGCCGGGCCAGTGCATGGTGTGGGAGCGGGCTTGCCCCGTGACAGAGGCCGCAGATCCTCAACAAATCCGACGGCAACCGCTAAATCCGCACCTCGCTGAAGCGTTTTTCAAGCGATAAGAACCCGACACACATCCGGTTACAGGGCGCGTGGCGGGCACATTCGCTTGCTTGCGAGGGATTTTCCGATGTCGACTGCTTCCAGCCTTGCCCAGGTGCTGCCGGCCACCGCGCCGCGCCCCCTGTACGAATTCGAGGATTCGCCCCTGCTGTTGCGCCAGCAACAGCAGGAGTCCAACGCCCGCAGCTACCCGCGACGCATCCCGCTGGCGCTCAAGCGCGCCCGAGGCCTGTACGTCGAGGACGTCGAGGGCCGTCAATTCATCGACTGCCTGGCCGGTGCCGGCACGCTGGCCCTGGGTCACAATCATCCGGTGGTGATCGACGCGATCCAGCGCGTGCTGGCTGACGAGCTGCCACTGCATACCCTGGACCTGACCACGCCGGTCAAGGACCAGTTCGTCCAGGACCTGTTCGGCCTGTTGCCCGAGGGCCTGCGCGGCGAAGCGAAGATTCAGTTCTGCGGCCCGACCGGCACCGATGCGGTGGAGGCCGCGCTCAAGCTGGTGCGTACCGTGACTGGGCGCAGCACCGTGCTGGCGTTCCAGGGCGCCTACCATGGCATGACCCAGGGCGCCCTGAGCCTGATGGGCAGCCTGGGGCCGAAAAAGCCCCTTGGCGCGCTGCTGAACAACGGCGTGCAGTTCCTGCCCTATCCCTATGACTACCGCTGCCCGTTCGGCCTGGGTGGCGAGGCGGGCGTGCGCGCCAACCTGCACTACCTGGAAAACCTGCTGAACGACCCCGAGGCCGGGGTGGCGCTGCCAGCGGCGGTGATCGTCGAGGTGGTGCAGGGCGAGGGCGGCGTGATCCCTGCCGATATCGAGTGGTTGCGCGGGCTGCGGCGGATCACCGAGCAGGCCGGGGTGGCGCTGATCGTCGACGAGATCCAGAGCGGCTTCGCCCGCACTGGCAAGATGTTCGCCTTCGAGCACGCCGGCATCGTGCCGGACGTGGTCACCCTGTCCAAGGCCATCGGCGGCAGCTTGCCGCTGGCGGTGATGGTCTACCGTGATTGGCTCGACCAGTGGTCGCCGGGCGCGCATGCCGGCACCTTCCGTGGCAATCAGATGGCCATGGCGGCGGGCTCTGCGGTGATGAAGTACCTGGTCGAGCACCGTCTGTGCGAGCACGCCGAGGCCATGGGCCAGCGCTTGCGTGGGCACCTGCAGCGGTTGCAGCAGGACTATCCGCAGCTCGGCGATATTCGTGGCCGTGGCTTGATGCTGGGCGTGGAGTTGGTGGATCCGGCGGGCAAGCGCGACGCGCAGGGGCATCCGCCGGCATGCCGCAGCCTGGCGCCGAAGGTGCAGCGCGAGTGCCTGCGCCGCGGCCTGATCCTCGAGCTGGGCGGTCGCCATGGTGCTGTGGTGCGCTTCCTGCCGCCGTTGATCATCAGTGCCGAGCAGATCGATGAAGTGGCGGCAAGATTTGCCGAAGCCGTCGCGGCGGCGGTCAAGGCCGGTTGATGTTCCGGGGCTGCGTTCAGCCCCTTCGTCCATTGCCGGCGATGGGGCGCAAGGCGCCCCTGCTCGTGGCTCAGTCGAACACGCGCCCGGCGCGCCAGTAACCCATCAGGGTCAGGCTTTCTCGTGGCAGCTCGCGCTCCTTGATCAGGTAGCGGCGGATGTCCATGACAGTCCCCGATTCTCCGGCGACCCAGGCATGGAAGTCGCCGTGTTCGCCGCAGGCCTGTTCCCACAGGATGCTTTCGTCGATATCCACGTCTTCCAGCTCGACCGTCGACGCGCCACGCGGCGCCGGCAGGCTGGCCAGCTCGCGCACGGCGTGCTGCATGCCTTGGCCGTGCTCACTGCGCAGCAGGTCGCGTGGCAGCCAGTGCAGGCGGGTGGCCGGGCTCTGGCGCAGGTCGAGACAGTCGGCTTCCAACGGCACTTCGATGAAGGCTTCCACTGGCAGATCCGGCGCGGTCGTGGCCAGCTGTTCGAGGATGCCGGCAATCGCCGGCAGGGCGGTTTCGTCGCCGACCAGCAGAATGCGCCGGGCGCTGCGTGGCGGTTTCCATTCATAGCCGCCGGGGTCGTCGGCATATGCCAGGTTGGGGGCGACCATCTGCAGGCGGTCGCCGACGCGGGCATGGGTGGCCCAGGCCGAGGCGGGGCCATTGACGCCGTGCAGGACAAAGTCCACATCCACTTCCAGCGCCTCGCGGCGCAGGGCGCGGATGGTGTAGGTGCGCATGGGCGGCATGTCTTGCGCCGGCAGTTCGCGCCGCGCCTGCTGCCATTGCGCGTGCTTGGGCAGGTTGGATGGCGCGCCGGCTGGCGTCGGAAACAGCAACTTCACACGCTGGTCGGGGGCCAGGGTGGTCATCTGCGCGACGTCCTCGCCGGTGAAGACGAAGCGCGTCAGTGAGGGGCTCAGGGTTTCGATGGCCTTGAGGTCGAGGTCGAAGAGCCGGTAGGGCGTGGCCTGGGCAGCAGGTGCCAGGCGGGCAAGCGGGGAGGTCATGGGCATGCCTCTGTCAGCGGGAGATACCCATCAGACGAGCGCACTGCGCGGTTAATTAGCCGGGGTGAGCCGCGCCTAAATTTCCCTGGCCCGCCTACGTTCTAGCTTGGATAGCAGTCGCGGCACGCGAAGACGGATTGAGGCGCAATGACAATTTCCCGACGAGGATTCATCGCCGGCCTGGCTGTGGCAGGCGCCACAGGCACGGCGGCCTATTACGCGCACAAGCAACTGACCCATGACCCCGAGGACGACATCGTCACGCCTGGGGAAGCCAGCGTCGAGCTGGCCGACTACGCAGGCCAGATGCTCGCGGACCAACTGCGCGGCGTCTGGGAAATCCGCTTCG
This sequence comes from Pseudomonas sp. WC1, assembly GCF_050586565.1. Lineage (NCBI taxonomy): Bacteria > Pseudomonadati > Pseudomonadota > Gammaproteobacteria > Pseudomonadales > Pseudomonadaceae > Pseudomonas > Pseudomonas sp. WC1. Next base: position 68,798 of record NZ_JBOBDQ010000024.1, on the reverse strand, counting down.
AGGGTGCCGAGCGCGGCCTGGATGGGCTGCCCCAGCAAGGTGTCGAGATGTTCCTCGACGTTGCCACCAAGGGGCGCGGCCTGCGCGGTTTCGTCGATACCGGCGAGCGCTTGCGTGGGGCTGGCGAGCCGGTCTACCGGGTGCTGGGCGACCTGGTCGGCGCCAGCAGCGCGCAGGTGCGCTGGCGGCTGGTCAACCAGCATGGCGGGCCGGGCTATGAGTGCGTGGCCAGCCTTGACGAAGTCTGGGCCGAGTTCGCCAATGCCGGCAGCGGCACGCTGACCGGGCGCGTGCAGCGTCTGGATCGGCCGCTGACGCTGCCGGTGCCCGACAGCCGTTTCGTCGCAGTCAAGCGATTGTTCCCCGAGGCCCGTGAGCGCCTGCCTTACACCCCCGAGATGCTGGCCTGGGTGGTCGGTGCCGAACACCGCTTGTTCCACCAGCTCTGGCATGCCACCCGTGACCAGTGGCACAAATTGCCGCGGAACAAGCAGGACGCCCTGCGTGGCCTGGGCTGGCAGCCCGGGCCCAGGGACCATGAGCGCGATGCCCGTGGCCCGCGCAAGCACCGCAATGGCTCGGGCATCGATTTCCTGTTCATGCACCGGCACATGCTGATGTATGCACGCACCTTGCAGGACCTGCCCTCGTGGCAGCGCTTCCCGCTGCCGCAGCCGAGCGTCGAGTTCGACCGCGCAGGCTTTGCCCGCTATTTCGACAACCACGACGGCTACTGCGTGCCGCCGACCTGGCAGGCGCCGGGCGACGAAGCCTATGGCCAGTGGGTTGGGGCGATCAAGGCCGGCGAAACCTACTGCAGCAATTTCCAGGTGTGGGAGTCGCAGTACCAGGACCCGTTGTACCTGTCGAAGCTGACCCTTGGGGCCTTCGGTTCGGAACTGGAGATGAACCTGCACGACTGGCTGCACATGTGCTGGGCGTCGGTGCCGCGTGATCCGAACAATGGCGCGCCGGTGCCGTTTGCCCGTGACCAGGCAGACTTTGCCGCGCGCTGGTTCGAGCCCGAAAACGATTTTCTCGGCGATCCGTTCTCGTCCCATGTCAATCCGGTGTTCTGGGGTTTCCATGGCTGGATCGACGACCGCATCGACGACTGGTTCCGTGCCCATGAGCGCTATCACCCCGGTCAGGTACGGCGCCTGGAGGTCAATGGCGTGCCCTGGTTCGCCCCGGGTCGCTGGGTCGAAGCCGGCGACCCGTGGTTGGGCCCGGACACCCATGGCTGCAGCACGCAGCCAGGCATGCGCCTGGGCAAGTCGGTGGAGATGGACGTGGAGACCATGAAGTTGGCCCTGCGTATCACGTTCGGTAACGAAGAAAAGCTCGATAGCCTGCTGCGCAAGGTGCCGCAACGTCCTTGGTACGCGCGCCACCTGTCACTGAAAAACATCGTGCCCTGATGCACCCAGTGCCCCTGCAAGCGCGGGCAAACCCGCGCCTGCAGGGACTTGTCGCGTGCCCTACAGCTTGACCGGCGTCTGCCAGCCCCCACCCAATGCCTTGTACAGCGCCACGCTGCCCTGCAACTGCTCAAGGCGCAGTTGCGCCTGCTGGTCCTGGGCCAGATACAGCGTGCGCTGGGTCTCCAGTACCGTCAGCAGGGTCTCGGCGCCGGCGGCGTAACGTTGCTGGGCCAGGTCGAAGGCGATGCGTGCCTGCTCCACCTCCTGGTCCTGCCAGCGGCGCTGGCGTTCAACACCGGCGATGGCGTTCAAGGCTTTCTCCACATCCGCGAAGCCCGCCAGGATGCTGCCGCGGTACAGCTCCAGCAATTCCTCCTGTTCGGCGCTGGCCTGGTCCCGTGCGGCGCTGAGTCGGCCGTTGTTGAAGATCGGCGCGGCGAGGCCGGCCGTCAGGGTGTAGTAGGGGCTGTCGAAGACATTGGGCAGGGTGCGCGCACCGCTGCCCAGGTTCGCGCCGAGTATCAGGCGAGGCAGCATGGCCGCCCGGGCCACCTGTATGTTGGCGCTGGCCGCCGCCAGGCGCGCCTCGGCGGCGGCGATGTCCGGCCGCCGGCCGAGCAGTTCGCTGGGCACGCCGCTGCCGATGCTGGGCCACTGTACGTTGCTGATCATTTCGCGATTGTCGGGCAGGGCCTGCACCGGGTCGCCCAGCAGGGTGGCGAGGACGATGCGGTTGTCCTGGCGACGCTGTTCGAGCAACGGTAGCTGGCGTTCCTGGGCAGCGACCAGGCTGCGCTGCTGGGCCAGTTCCAGGCGGGTGGCCGAGCCTGAACGTTCGCGGGCTTCGACCAGGCCCAGCACGTCGCGGGCATTGTCCAGGTTGAGCCGGGCGATGCGCAGTTGCTCGTCGAGTGCCAGGCCTTGCAGGTAGCTGTCGGCCACGGCGCTGACCAGGGTCAGCTCGACTGTCTGGCGATCGAAACGGCTGGCATCCAGGCTGCGCAGCGCGCTGTCGCGGGTGGCGCGCAGGCCGCCCCAGAAATCGATCTCGTAGCTGGCGCTCAGGCGGGTGCCGAACGAGGTGCTGGTGCGCTCGCTGCTGCTGGCGTCGAGCTGGCTGTTGCCTTCACCGCGCAACAGGCGCTGCCGGCTGCCATCCAGGCCGAGCTGTACTTCTGGCAGTAATGGCGCCCCGGCGATCACTGCGATGGCCTGGGCCTTGCGCACCCGCGCCGCGGCTGCCGCCAGGTCGTGGCTGTTCGAGCGCGCGCGCTCGATCAACTGGTCCAGTTCCAGGCTGGCAAAGGCGCGCCACCACTGGTTGTCCGGCAGGGCCTGGTTGGCGCTGGTCGGCCCTTGCCAGGCCGGCGGGGCGTCGATGTTCGCCGCAGGCGGCGGTGGGGTGCTGCAGGCGGCCAGGCCAAGGCTCAGGGCCAGCAAGCTGATACGGCAGGGGATCGTCATGGGTTATTCGCTGGTAAGGGCCTTGACCGGGTCGAGGCGGGCGGCCTTGCGGGCCGGCATGAAACCGAACACCACGCCGGTGATCACGGCGCAGGCAAAGGCGCCGAGGATGGCGGGCAGGGCGAAGGCCACGGCGATGTCGGCCAGCAACAGGCTGCCGCCGATGGCCAGGGCCAGGACGATGCCGGTCACGCCGCCGACCATCGACAGCATCACCGCCTCGGTGAGGAACTGGCGCAGGATGTCGCGCTGGCGCGCGCCGGTGGCCATGCGGATGCCGATCTCGCGGGTGCGTTCGCGCACGGTCATGAGCATGATGTTCATCACGCCGATGCCACCCACCAGCAGGGAGATCGCGGCAATCGCACCGAGCATCAGTGACAGGCTGTTCTGCGTGCGGGCCTCGGCCTGGATCAACGCGGCGTCGTTGGTCAGGACGAAGTCATGCTTGCCCTGGTGACGCTGCAGCATCAGGCGCTCGATCGCCTGCTCGGTCTCCTTCACCCGGCTGGAGTCCAGGGCGGCGATGGTGACGTATTCCGGGTCGCGGCTGCCGAACAGGCGGATGGCGGCGGCGGAGTAGGGCACCACCACGCGCTCGTCGCTGTCCTCGCTGCCGGAGCTGGCGCCTTTGCCCTGGAGCACCCCTATCACCTGGAACGGCACGTTGCCGATCAGCAGGTACTGGCCGAGTGGATTGCTGCCCGGGCCGAACATCTTGTCACGCACCTTCTGCCCGATCACCGCCACGGCGGCGCCGTTGGCTTCGTCGGCTTCGCTGTAGAAGCTGCCCTCGACCACGGGCCAGTTGAAGATCTCGGGGAACCCGGTGTTGTTGCCGCCAACGTAGAACTGCTCGCCCTTGTTGCCGTGGCGCACCATGAGCTTGTCGCCGATTACCGGCATGACCCGTTTGACCTGGGGCAGTTCGCCGATGGCGTCGACATCGTCGAGGGTGACGATGCCCATCAGTTCCTCGGAGGAGTGCTTGCCGTTGAGGTAAAGGATGTTCGAGCCGAATGCGGCCATCTGCGCCATGACCTGGCGCTTGCTGCCTTCGCCGACCGCGAGCATGACCACCACCGAGGCGACCCCGATGATGATACCGAGCAGGGTCAGCGCGGTGCGGAAGCGGTTGATCCACATCACCCGCCAGGCAGCCTGCAGGGACTCGACCAGTTCGCCTTTCCAGGCGCCGCGCTGGGTGGCACCGCGGTCCAGGCGCTGGCGCAGGTCGTCGGCCTGCAATTGCCGGGGGATGTCTGCCGATGGCTGGCTGGGCGAGTCGCTGACCACTTCGCCGTCGCGTACTTCGATGATCCGCTGGGCGCGGGCCGCGACTTCACGGTCGTGGGTAATGAGGATGATCACATGGCCCTGGCTGGCCAGTTCGTCGAGCAGGGTCATCACCTCGGCGCCGCTGTGGCTGTCGAGGGCGCCGGTGGGCTCGTCGGCGAGGATGATGTGCCCGCCGTTCATCAGCGCCCGGGCGATCGACACCCGTTGCTGCTGGCCGCCGGACAACTGGTGCGGGCGGTTGCCGGTGCGGCTGGCCAGGCCCAGGCGCTCGAGCAGGGCGTGGGCGCGGGCATGGCGCTCGGCGGGCGGGGTGCCGGCATAGATGGCCGGCATCTCGACGTTCTCCTGGGCCGAGCCCGAAGGGATCAGGTGATAGCCCTGGAACACGAAGCCGAACGCTTCGCGACGCAGCCAGGCCAGCTCGTCGCTGTCCAGTTCGGCCACGTCCCGGCCTGCGAAGCGGTAGCTGCCCGAGGTGGGACGGTCGAGGCAGCCGAGGATGTTCATCAGGGTCGATTTACCGGAGCCCGAGGCGCCGACGATGGCGACGAACTCGCCGGGGTGGATGCTCAGGCTGATGCCGCGCAACACCTCGACCCTGGGCGAATCGACACCGCCGTAGACCTTGCGGATGTCGCACAGCTCGATCAGGGGCGTGGCCATCTCAACCCCCACTGGCGGCAGGCAGGCCGATGACCAGGCGCTCGCCTTCGTTCAGGCCTTCGAGAACCTGCACCCGCAGGCGGTCACTCAAGCCGGTGCGTACCTGGCGTGCCTCGACCTGACCCTTGCTGTTCAGCACCTGGGCCAGGCGCACGCCGTCGCCGGGGGTGTCATCCAGCGCAGCCAGGGGGACGCTGAGCACTTGGCTGGCTTGCCCGGCGACGAAGAACACCTGGGTGGTCATTTCTGCCATCAGGGCGCCGTCGGGGTTGTCCACGTCCAGCAGCACGGTGTACTGCACCACCTTGCTGCCTGTGGTGCCGGCGGTGGCGCTGGCCGGGCTGCCGCCGCCCTGGCTGGTCTGGTCCAGCGGCTTGGGCGGTACCGGCAGGATCTGGCGCACGGTGCTGGTCCAGCGGCGCTTGCCGCCGGCCAGGGTGTTGAAGTAGGCGGTCATGCCCGGCTTGACCTTGCCGATGTCGGCTTCGGACACCTGGGCCCAGACGGTCATCGGTGAGAGCTTGGCGATCCGCAGGATCAGCGGCGTCTGCTGCTGGGCATTGAGGGTCTGGCCTTCGCGGGCATCCACCGCCACCACGGTACCGCTCATGGGGGCGTAGATGCGCGTGTAGCCCAGTTCTGCCTCGTCACTGCGCAGGCTGGCCTGGGCCTGGCGGATCTGCGCCAGGTACATGTCGATGCGGGCCTGGGTCACCTTCAGTTGCGCCTGCGCCGTCTGCAGGTCTTCCTGGCGGGTGGCGCCGGCGGCGGCCAGGCCGTGCTGGCGCTGGTATTGCTGCTGGGCAAGCTGGTATTGCGCACGCTGTTCGGCCAGCTGGGCCTTGAGGTTCTCGATCGAGTAACGTCCGGCGTCGAGCTTGGCCTGTTGCGTGGACGGGTCGATCTCCACCAGCAACTGGCCCTGGCGCACTTCGTCACCGGCCTCCACATGCAACTTGCGAATCTGCCCCGAGGCCTGGGCGCCGACGTCGACGTAACGGCGCGGTTGCAGGGTACCCAGTGCGGTAACGCTACTTTCGATGTCGGCGCGCAGCACCGGCACGGTGCTGACCGGTGCGCCGCCGAGCGGCAGGACCTGCCAGGCCACGAGGCTGCCGAGGCCGGCCAGGCCCAGGGCGCCGAACAGCACTCGGCGGCGGGTATTGGATGTGCGTGTCATGCGGGCTTCCAGCCGGGGGTAGTGGCCGAGTGCTGCGACGCGGCACGCGCTCGGGGGTCCCAGTTAAACGAATGTGATAGGTGGCGATTTAACGCAGGAAGGGGAGGGCTGTGTGTTGCTGCGAATAATTATAATTTGTAAGATCGCACACTGATATTATCCAGACCCGCTGCGCCTGCCTACCAGCGCTCGAGCAGGGAGACGACAGGTGCCGTCGTGGAACATTACTATCGCGAGTTGGTGAGCTTTCTGTCTGCCCGGCTTGGCAATCGCCAGGCGGCCGAAGACGTTGCCCATGATGCCTACATCCGCGTGCTGGAGCGCACGGGCGGCGAGCGTATCGAACACCCGCGCGCGTTTCTTTATCGCACGGCGATGAACCTGGTGGTCGATCATCACCGGCGTCACCAGGTGCGTCAGGCCGAGCCGCTCGAGGTGCTCGACAGCGATGAGCGTTGGCACAGCCCCGCGCCGACGCACAGCATGCAGCTCGACCAGCGTCTGGCGCTGATGCAGCAGGCCTTGGGCGAGTTGAGCGCGCCTTGCCGTGACAGTTTCCTGCTGCGCAAGCTCGAGGGCTTGTCACACCAGCAGATCGCCGAACGCCTGGATATTTCCCGCAGCGTGGTGGAAAAGCACATCGTCAACGCCATGAAGCACTGCCGCATGCGCATGCGCCAGTGGGAGTCCTGAGCGGGATGCCGGCGGATGTGAAAATTCCGTGAGCCGGTCACTTGATTTCTCCCGGGTTCACGACAACTATCAATAAAGACCCCCCGTCCAGGCGCGCTGCCTGACGTTGCCGTTCCCGGCGCAGTATGGTCACGGAGCCACTGTCATCACCTAACTGCCCAGGTCCGGACGATGCCTAACAAATCCATGCGCATCCTCATCGCCGACGAGCATCCCGCCCAGCGCCTGCAACTGGAGAGGATGCTCAATGGCCTGGGTTATTACCGGATCGCTCCGGTGGAGAATTTCGAAGACCTGCAGCGCCTGGTGCACAGTGCCTTGCAACCGTTCAACCTGCTGGTGGGCAACATCGAGCTGGCCAGCCATGCTGGGGTGGACCTGGCGCGCTTCTGCCGGGTCAGTTCGCAGATCCAGCATGCGCTGCTGTACCACTCGCCGCACCTGAAGGTGCCGGCGGTGCCGCCGAGTGACCGGCATGCTGTCAGCATCAGCCTGCCCCATGCGCCTGACAGCGAGGCGCTGGAGTCGTTCATGGCGATCATCGACCTGCCGGTGCTGGTCGGGCAGTTGCCCCTGCCACCGGGGCTGGCCGGGGCCTCGAACTATTCCCGGCGACGCACCAACCTCGCGCAGACAGTGTTCTGCCGCAACTCCTGAAGCACGGACGGCCACAGGCTCAAGGCTTTTGCTATTCTCTTGGCCTTTTGCCACGTTGCGGAAGCTGCCATGACTGCGCTCGATACCACCCGCCCGCCACGGTTCAGCCGTGGCGACCACCGGACCCTGGGGCTGGCCGCGCTGGGTGGTGCCCTGGAAATCTACGATTTCATCATCTTCGTGTTCTTTGCCCTGACGCTCAGCCAGCTGTTCTTCCCGCCCGAGATGCCGGAGTGGTTGCGCCTGCTGCAGAGCTTCGGGATCTTCGTCACCGGTTACCTGGCCAGGCCGCTGGGCGGCATCCTGATGGCCCATTTCGCCGATCACCTGGGGCGCAAGCGGGTGTTCAGCCTGAGCATCCTGATGATGGCGCTGCCGTGCCTGCTGATCGGGGTGATGCCGGCCTACGCCGACATCGGCTACGCCGCGCCGCTGATCCTGCTGGCGCTGCGCATCCTGCAAGGGGCGGCGGTGGGCGGCGAGGTGCCCAGTGCCTGGACGTTCGTTGCCGAGCACGCGCCACCCGGGCGACGCGGGTATGCGCTGGGCTTCCTGCAGGCTGGGTTGACCTTTGGCTATCTGCTCGGGGCGCTGACCGCGACCTTGTTGGCGCAGGTGTTCACGCCCCAGGAAATTCTCGACTACGCCTGGCGCTATCCCTTCCTGCTGGGCGGAGTGTTCGGCGTGATCGGTGTCTGGTTGCGCCGCTGGTTGAGTGAAACGCCGGTATTCCTGGCGTTGCGCGAGCAGCGGGAGCAGCCTGTGGCATTCCCGTTGCGTAGAGTACTGAGTCGACACCGTCGGGCGTTGATTCCGGCGGCGTTGCTTACGTGCGTGCTGACCTCGGCGGTGGTGGTGCTGGTGGTGATCACCCCGACCGTGATGCAGCAGCGCTTCGCCATGACCGCCGGGCATACCTTTGCTCTGAGCAGTGTGGGCATCGTCTTCCTCAATATCGGGTGTGTGCTGGCCGGGCTGTTGGTCGACCGTATGGGTGCGTGGCGGGCATTGATGATCTACAGCCTGTTGCTGCCGCTGGGTATCGGCGCGCTGTACGCCAGCCTGGTGGGGCAGTGGGGCATGACCTGGCTGGCCTATGCCCTGGCCGGATTGTGCTGTGGCGTGGTGGGGGTAGTGCCATCGGTGATGGTCGGGCTGTTCCCGGCCGATATCCGCGTGTCGGGCATCTCCTTCACCTACAACGTCGCCTACGCCCTGTGGGCCAGTACCACGCCGCTGGCGCTGATCGCCCTGATGCCCTGGAGTCCGTGGGTGTGTGTCGGCTTTTGTCTGGTCATGGGCATGGTCGGGTTGCTGACGGCGCTCTATTTCGGGCGTCGTGAGCCGTTGGGCTTTGTTGCCGAGTCGATGCCGCTCATGTGCGGTGACAAATGAGGTGGTAATGCCTTTTCCCGCTACGAGAACGGCAAGGCTCAACCATCGGTCGCGCTGATCAAGTTGTTTCAAGCGCCTTGACTGTCTCCGGAATTGTTCGAGGAAGTCAGGGCTGCCTGCTACGGCCTGGCAGTCAACAGGTCCTACAGGCAGGGGCGGGTTTTTGAGTGTCCGCAACTCTGCTCCCCTACAGCGCCTGCGAGGTTGTGCACGTAGTTTCGACTGATCGTTGACGGACCCTTCCGTTCATACAGTCAGGAGAAATGTACATGTCCAGTTTCAGCATCACCTGGATGACGCGGGCCCAACTGCCAGCGTTTCCGCCACAGATGAGCTTTTCGGCTGCGAACCCCGCCAGCACGAAACCGGATGATCAAGCCAGAACCCCCGTTGTTCACTGGGGCCGTAGCCTTGCCTGTGTCCTGGAGTCCCAGCACCTTCACGATCAGGCGTGGGTGGTGGTCTACGGTGACGGCAAGCAACTGACCGGCGTGCACCCGCTGCATGACTTTCGCCACATCAGCCGTATCGAGTTGGCCGCCAACGGCCATGCCGTGTTGTTGACCGACAGTGCGCAGCGTCAGCAAACGGTCGAATTCACCCAGCTGAAGGCACTGGATGGCAGTGGTGGTGCCGGGGACCCCGTGAACGGCCTACCCAGCGGTATCCCGTTCATGCTCACCAATGGTCATGATTACCTGATGGCGGACGAGGAGGGCGTGTGCCTCGCCGTGAATCCAGACCCCAAGGCCATGCAATGGCTCTACAAGGACGGTCAACTGGTCAATGTCACCACCGGGCAGACCTTGGGGCTCGGGATCTGCGGCAAGGCGAGCGCAGCCTCGGGAGATCGCTGGCGGCTGTCGTCCAAGGGCGAGCTTCTCTATGGTGACGGCACCCGTACCTTGTGCAGTGCTCCGATTTCGGGTGAGGTCTGGCTGCAGCGACGAAGCGGGGCGCTGCCTGCCGAGGCCTGGCGGGTGCACTTGCCTCAGCGTCCGAGGCGGGGTCAGGTACCGAGCATGGTCATCGACAAGCTGAGCGTGTGCCTCGCTGTCTCTGCCGACTACAGTGCCGGAACCGGCGATACGCTTTCGTTTTCGATCAATGGCAGCGAGCACCGACAGCCATTGGCCGGCAACTTTGAGCGGGGGGCGCACTTCCAGGTCGAGGTCGACCTGTCCAAGATGTTCCAGCGCAGCGTGATCTATGCCGATGAGTTGCATTCGGTCGAGATCTACCAGACCAGTGCCGGGGGGTACGGTCCGGCCTGGAAGATGCAGTCGCTGGACCTCAAGGTCAATGACCAGCTGAACAACCGTGTGGTAGGGAGCGACAACCGCTGGATCGAGGCCAGGGGCGGCGTGGCATGGCAAGGCCGGGTGAACTGGCTGGACTGGCGCAAGGCCGATATCTCGGCGCCCCTGGACTTTGCTGGTTACACCTACCCGGTGCAATTGCAGCAATGGCTGATCGATGTGCTGAAATGGCGCAGCTATCAGCCTGAAACACTTGAGGGCGTCTGTCAGCTAATTGGCGAGGAGCGGGGTCAGATACTGGCCTATGAGCTGAAGAGCGGCAGATTGACCTATCTGCGCCCCAATACTGCCCAGGATGCCTACACTTGGGTCTACACCCCGCAAAAAAGCATCCTGGTCAAACTCTGGGACCAGTCCCTGGACCGTACGCGCTATACCCGGCACAGCCAGCTTGGCGGTGGCCAGCCGGTGGTGTGCGCCGGAGAAATGCGCATCGACCGCAAGACCACCAGCAATGCGGTGAGCGACATTCTTGGTCTGGTCAACGATGCCTCCGGACACTACAAGCCCGATGGCGGACAGTGCCTGCGGCATGTCCTGGAGCGGCTCGAACAACTGGGGTTGGACACCACGCACACCGTGGTTTCGTACAAGGGATAGCGGCCATGAAAAAGCCCCCGGGCCTCTCGGTCAGGGGGCTTTTGCTTGCCGCCAGGGCAGGGCTTACATATTCGGGTAGTTCGGCCCACCGGCGCCTTCAGGGGTGACCCAGGTGATGTTCTGGGCCGGGTCCTTGATGTCGCAGGTCTTGCAGTGCACGCAGTTCTGCGCGTTGATCTGGAAGCGCTTGTTGCCGTCTTCCTGGGTGACCACTTCGTACACGCCGGCCGGGCAGTAGCGCTGCGCCGGTTCGTCGTACAACGGCAGGTTGCTGGCGATCGGGATGTTCGGGTCGGTCAGCTTCAGGTGGCAGGGTTGTTCCTCTTCGTGGTTGGTGCTGGAGAGAAACACCGAGCTGAGCTTGTCGAAGCTGAGCTTGCCGTCCGGCTTGGGGTAGTCGATTTTTTTCGAGTCGGCCGCGAGCTTGAGGCAGGCATAGTCCGGCTTGGTGTCGTGCAGGGTGAAGGGCAGCTTGCCGCCGAACCAGTTCTGGTCGACATAGTTGAACGCTGCGCCCAGCAGTGGCCCGAACTTGTGCATGGCCGGGCCGAAGTTGCGGCTGGCGAACAGCTCTTCATGCAGCCAGCTGGCCTTGAAGGCGCTGACGTAGCTGTTGAGCTGGTCACCGCCTTCACTGCCGGCGATCAGTGCGTCGGCCACCGCTTCGGCGGCGAGCATGCCGGACTTCATCGCGGTGTGGCTGCCCTTGATCTTGGCCACGTTCATGGTGCCCAGGTCGCAACCGATCAGCGCGCCGCCGTTGAAGACCATCTTGGGCAGCGAGTTGATGCCGCCCTTGGCCAGGGCGCGAGCGCCGTAGCTGATGCGCTTGCCGCCTTCGAGGTACTGGCTGATCACCGGGTGGTGCTTCAGGCGCTGGAACTCGTCGAACGGCGAGAGGTAAGGGTTGGCGTAGGAGAGGTCGACAATCAGGCCAACGACCACCTGGTTGTTCTCCAGGTGGTAGAGGAACGAGCCGCCGGTGTTGTCCTTGGCCATCACGTCCAGCGGCCAGCCGGCGGTGTGCACCACCAGGCCCTGCTCGTGCTTGGCCGGGTCGATTTCCCAGATCTCTTTCAGGCCGATGCCGTAGTGCTGGACGTCGGACTCGTTGTCCAGGTCGAAGCGCTTGATCAACTGCTTGCCGATATGGCCACGGCAGCCTTCGGCGAACAGGGTGTACTTGGCACGCAGTTCCATGCCGGGGATGTACAGGCCGTCTTTCGGGTTGCCTTCGCGGTCCACGCCCAGGTCGCCGGTAACGATGCCGCGCACCACGCCGTTTTCGTCGAACAGCGCTTCCTGGGCGGCAAAGCCTGGGTAGATCTCCACGCCAAGGTTTTCCGCCTGCTGGGCCAGCCAGCGGCACAGGTTGCCCAGCGAGATGATGTAGTTGCCCTGGTTGTGCATGGTCTTGGGCACGAACAGGTCAGGCACTTTCGTCGAGCTTCCGGCATCCTTGAGCACATAGATGTCGTCGCGCTTCACTTCGGTGTTCAGCGGTGCGCCCAGTTCTTTCCAGTCGGGGAACAGTTCGTTCAGTGCGCGCGGCTCGAATACGGCGCCGGAGAGGATGTGGGCGCCGACTTCGGAGCCTTTCTCGACCACGCAGACGCTGATCTCGCTACCGGCTTCGGCGGCCTTCTGCTTCAGGCGGCAGGCGGCGGACAGGCCCGCCGGGCCTGCGCCGACGATGACCACGTCGAATTCCATGTATTCGCGTTCCACAGGTTCTCTCCTACTCAAGGCTCATCGCGTTGCTTGTCTTTTATGGGTGTTCACGGTCACGTGCGGCGTGCAGAGGCTGTAGCTTCGCAGGTGATGGACTACACCGTTTTGTCTTGGCCGCGCATTATATCTACACCACTTGGCGGGTCCAATACAAACGTTTGTTTGAATTTGCCGGAGGCCCGTAGAATCGCAGGTAGGCGGCTGGAGGCTGGCCAATTTGCCGTATTGACCGGATTGGGTGTTACGGTCAAGATACGAGCGCTTTCGCGTTCGCCGTAGGCTGACCGTCGGGCGCAGGTGCACCCCTAAAGACCAGGCGTGGAGCAGGGTTTACGGGCCGAATCAGGTTTTGTAGTGGAGTCTACACGCCACGACAGAAAATGACCCGCAGGTTTTGTCCCTGAAGGTCGCAACAAGACTGATCGGTCAACTGAACTTTGCCGGCGCAGAAACGTTTTTAGAGGTGCCCTTGTACCCACGCGCATTCGCCGGGCAGTCCCCAGGCGATCTTCTTTTCACCGGAGAGTAACGAGGAATCCATGAAGGTTCTTGTAGCTGTCAAACGAGTGGTCGACTACAACGTCAAGGTTCGCGTCAAGGCGGACAACTCCGGCGTCGACCTTGCAAACGTCAAGATGTCCATGAACCCCTTCTGCGAAATCGCCGTGGAAGAAGCCGTCCGCCTGAAAGAGAAGGGCGTGGCGAGCGAAATCGTCGTCGTCTCCATCGGCCCGACCGCCGCCCAGGAGCAACTGCGTACCGCCCTGGCCCTGGGCGCCGACCGCGCCATCCTGGTCGAGGCCGCCGATGAACTGAACTCCCTGGCCGTGGCCAAGGCGCTGAAAGCCGTTGTCGACAAGGAGCAGCCGCAGCTGGTCATCCTCGGCAAGCAGGCCATCGACAGCGACAACAACCAGACCGGCCAGATGCTGGCCGCGCTGACCGGTTACGCCCAGGGCACTTTTGCCTCCAAGGTCGAAGTTGCTGGCGACAAGGTCAACGTCACCCGTGAAATCGACGGTGGCCTGCAGACCGTTGCGCTGAACCTGCCAGCCATCGTCACCACCGACCTGCGCCTGAACGAGCCGCGCTACGCGTCGCTGCCAAACATCATGAAGGCCAAGAAGAAGCCGCTGGAGACTGTCACTCCGGACGCCCTGGGCGTATCCCTCGCCTCCACCACCAAGACCCTCAAGGTCGAAGCGCCTGCCGCCCGCAGCGCGGGTATCAAGGTCAAGTCGGTGGCCGAACTGGTCGAGAAGCTGAAGAACGAAGCGAAGGTAATCTAAATGACTATCCTGGTTGTCGCTGAACACGAAAACGGTGCCGTAGCCCCGGCCACCCTGAACACTGTCGCTGCCGCCGCCAAGCTCGGTGGTGATATCCACGTGCTGGTCGCAGGCCAGAACGTCGGTGGCGTCGCCGAGTCCGCCGCCAAGATCGCCGGAGTCGCCAAGGTGCTGGTCGCGGACAACGCGGCCTACGCCCACGCCCTGCCGGAAAACGTCGCGCCGCTGGTAGTCGAGCTGGCCAAGGGTTACAGCCATGTGCTGGCCCCGGCCACCACCAACGGCAAGAACATCCTGCCACGCGTCGCCGCGCTGCTGGACGTCGACCAGATCTCCGAGATCATCTCGGTGGAATCGGCCGATACCTTCAAGCGCCCGATCTACGCCGGTAACGCCATCGCCACCGTGCAGTCGAGCGCTGCCGTGAAGGTCATCACCGTGCGCACCACCGGTTTCGACGCCGTGGCCGCCGAGGGTGGCTCGGCTGCCGTCGAAGCCGTGGCTGCCGCCCACGACGCTGGCAAGTCGGCCTTCGTCGGCGAAGAGCTGGCCAAGTCCGACCGTCCAGAGCTGACCGCTGCCAAGATAGTCGTCTCCGGCGGCCGTGGCATGGGCAACGGTGACAACTTCAAGCACCTGTACGCCCTGGCCGACAAGCTCGGTGCTGCCGTGGGGGCTTCGCGCGCCGCAGTCGACGCCGGCTTCGTGCCGAACGACATGCAGGTCGGCCAGACCGGCAAGATCGTCGCGCCACAGCTGTACATCGCCGTCGGTATCTCCGGCGCGATCCAGCACCTGGCCGGCATGAAGGACTCCAAGGTGATCGTCGCGATCAACAAGGACGAAGAGGCGCCGATCTTCCAGGTGGCCGACTACGGCCTGGTAGCCGACCTGTTCGAAGCGGTTCCAGAGCTGGAAAAGCTGGTCTGATCCGACTGCTTCACTTATAAAGAACCCGGACCGCCCTTGGCGGTCCGGGTTTTTTCATGATTTTTTTCAGGGGTGGGGAGAGGGTGCATGGCGTTTCGCTGGAGCAAGGGGGGGCTGGCCTGCGTGCTGGCGCTGCTGTCGACTCAGGCCTTGGCGGTGGGGAAGTGCGAGCGTCTGGTAGCCACCGGCAGCCCGGATGCGCCACCGTATTCCTGGCAGGATCCGCAAGACCCCAAGCACCTGATTGGCGCCAATGTCGACCTGCTTCGCCAAGTCGCCGCCGAGCTGGGGGTGAAGGTCGAGGTGTTGCACGCCGGCAAGCGCGAACAAGCGCTGGAGGAAGTGCGCAGCGGGCGCATGGACCTGTTGCTCGACACGCCGATGCAGGTAACCCAGCTGACCAGCCTGGACTACATCCACCCGCCTTTGCAGCTCAATGAATACCTGGTCTGGACCCGTCATGACGCCGCCCTGGCGTTCGACGGTCCGGCCGACCTTGCCCGCTACCAGGGCGCCTTGTCGGAGAAGGCCCGTCTGACACCGGCCTTCGAGGCGTTCGCCAAGGCCCAGCTCAAGCTGGAACCGGCGCAGAATCTGACGCAGGCCTTCCAGAAGCTGGTGCTTGGCCAGGTGGACTATGTGCTGGCCGGGCGCTACTCGGGCATGGCCATGGCCCAGAGCCTGGGGGTGGGTAACGACCTCATCGCCCGCGGCTTGCCGGTGGACCGGCCGGGGTTGTATCTGGCGGTGTCGCACAACTCGGCCTGCAACGACAGCTGGTTGCGCGGACAACTGGCGAAAAAGCTGACAGAATTGCCGATCTCCGGGGCGAGCGAGGCTGTGTTGCAGCGCAATGTCGAGCGTTGGAAGGCGCAGATGCAGGCGTCGCAGGGTGCCCCCAAACAGTAGGAAGCGTGTGTGAGAATCCAACCCTTGATGCTCGCCCTGGCCGTGCTTGGCCTGGCCGGCTGTGCCAATGACCCGGCACCCAATGAACAGCTGCGCTTGTCTGAGCAGGCGCTCGAGCAGGCCAAGGCGGTCGGTGCCACCGAGCAGGTGCCGGAGTTCAAGTTGGCCGAAGACAAACTGGCCCGCGCCAAGAGCAACATGCTCGGTGAAAGCTATCGCGATGCACGCATGCGCGCCGAGCAGGCCGAACTCGATGCCCGCCTGGCCGAGGCGCGGGTGCTGAACCAGAAGAGCGAGGAGCAGTTGCAGGTGTTGCAATCGCGTATCAAGCGTCTGCGCAAACAGCTGGAGGTGCAGCCATGAGCCGCTTCACGCCCGTGGCCGCGTTGGCCTTGCTGGCCCTGGTGGGGTTGCAGGGCTGCGCCAGCCAGCGCAGCGAGTCGGCGCTGGACGACGCCAGCGCCGCGTTCCAGAAGGTCAAGGACAATTCCGACGTGCTGCGCAGCGCGCCCCGTGACGTGATTCGTGCCGGCGAATCGCTGGGGCGCGCGGAGCGCCTGGCCGGTTATGTCGGCACCGGCAGCGATGTCCGCCATTACGCCTACCTCAGCCAACGCTACAGCGAGATCGCCAGCGAGCATGCCAAGCTGGCATTGAACCAGGAACGCATGGCCAAGCTCGACCTGGAGCGCCAGCGCCTGCAACTGGCGTTGCGCGAGGCCAAGCTGGCGAGCGTGCAGCAGCAGGGCAAGTTCGTCGAGGCGCAAATTGTAGCGCTGGCGTCCGAGCAGACTGACCGTGGCCTGGTGATGACCCTGGGTGATGTGCTGTTCGATACCGGCCAGGCTGATCTGAAGAATTCGGCCAGCCGCACCGTGCTCAAGCTGGTGCAATTCCTCCAGCTCAATCCGCGTCGAGTGGTGCGGATCGAGGGTTATACCGACAGCACCGGCGCGGCGGAAGAGAACCTTAAGCTGTCCCGTGATCGTGCCCAATCGGTGGCCGACATGCTGGTTGACCTGGGCGTGGATGAAAAGCGCATCCAGGTCGAGGGCTATGGTGACCAGTACCCGGTGGAGGCCAATGCCTCGGAGCGGGGCAGGGCGCAGAATCGTCGGGTGGAGATCGTCTTCTCCGACGACAAGGGCAAGCTCGCTCCCGCACGCTGAGCCCCGCCTCTTCGATCATGAGCACGTCGCATCGGTGCACCGTTGCGACAGCCAATCAATGATCAGCTGCCAAACAAGCATTTGTGCTTTTTCGTCTTGCTCTTGCTCTTGCTCTTGCTCTTGCTCTTGCTCTTGCTCTTGCTCTGCTTCTAAGCGCGCAATAGTCCAGGCGCCGCCAATTGCGACTTCAGGAGGCCGAACGCAGGGTTTGCGCAGGGAGGTGACGGGCATGGATGCCCGTCAAGCGCCGATCAGGCCATGGATGGCCCGTCGGCGCGTCCTCCCGGAGCAAGCCCGGAGTGAGGGGCCGGATGAATGGAACCAGCGGTTTTTGCCTTCTCTTGCCCGCGTGCAAAAGAAGGTCGCCGTAAAGGCGAAAAGGTGACTATGCGTCGCCCTCGCCAATGAATGTGCTTACATCAATCAAAACCCGCACTTTGAGGACCCAAGCCCGGTCAGGGCATCACCCCAACAGTCCCATTCCCCACCTTCGGCTGCCGATAAAGATCCAGCAACACCTGATCCAGCACCTGCGAAGCCCCCCAAGGCTTGGGATCATTGAGAATGGCCGCCACCGCCCAGGTGTGCCCGTTGCTGTCCCGGCTGAACCCGGCAATAGCCCGCACGGTATTCAGGGTGCCAGTCTTGATGTGCCCTTCGCCTGTCATGGCGGTGCGCTTGAGCCGCTTGCGCATGGTGCCGTCCATGCCCACCAGCGGCATCGAACTGATGAACTCGGCCGCGTACGGGCTCTTCCAGGCCGCCTGCAGCAGCGCGGCCATCTCGCGGGTGCTAACCCGCTCTGCACGGGACAGGCCCGAGCCGTTCTCCATCACCAGGTGTGGTGCGGTGATGCCTTTCTTGGCCATCCACTGGCGGACCACCCGTTGGGCAGCACGGGCATCGTCGCCGTCGGCGTCGGTACGGAACTGCGCGCCAAGGCTGAGGAACAGCTGCTGAGCCATGGTGTTGTTGCTGTACTTGTTAATGTCGCGGATCACTTCCACCAGGTCTGGCGAGAAGGCCCGGGCCAGCAGGCGTGCGCTTTTGGGCACGTTCTCGATGCGGTCGCGGCCCTGGATGCTGCCGCCCAGCTCGTTCCAGATGGCCCGTACGGCACCGGCGGCATAGGTCGGATGATCCAGCAGCGCCAGGTAGGTCTGCGAGTTGCAGCCATCGGCGAGCTGGCCACTGACCGTGACGCTGACACCATCAGGCTGCACTACCGGGTTGTAGCGCACTTCGCCAGTGCACTGTTTGCCCGCCACGGCCTTGACCTGGTTGTCGATGCGGATGCTGGCGATCGGTGGTTCGACCGACACGTTGACCTTGCCGCCGTCGTTACGGGCGACGAAGCGCAAGGCCTTGAGGTTGACCAGCAGCGAGTCCGGCTTGACCAGGAACGGCTTGTTGTCGTCACCGCCGTCGTCGTTGAACTGTGGCAGGTTGGGTTGCACGAAGTGGCTGCGATCCAGGATCAGGTCGCCGGTTACGGTACGCACACCGTTGGCGCGCAGGTCGCGCATCAGCAACCATAGTTTTTCCATGTTCAGCTTGGGGTCGCCACCGCCCTTGAGGTAAAGGTTGCCATTGAGCACGCCGTTGCTCAGGGTGCCGTCGGTGTAGAACTCGGTTTTCCACTGGAAGGTGGGGCCCAGCAGCTCAAGCGCGGCATAGGTGGTGACCAGCTTCATGGTCGAGGCCGGATTGACCGACACGTCGGCGTTGAACACGGTCGCCGCGCCCGGTCCGTCCAGCGGCAGCATGACCAGCGACAGGGCCGAATCCTGCAGCTTGTTGGTCTTGAGCGCCTGTTGCACTTTCGGTGGCAGATTGGTGTTGACGGTGGCGGCCTGGACGGACAGCGACAAGGGCAGGAACAGGCCGGCGAACAGCAGTGGGCGGAGCGTCTTGATCATAAATGGACAAACCCTGCGGGCGAGGGGAAAAGACACTGGGGCTGTATGAAATGATGGCCCCAAGACGAATATAGTGCGCATTATGCCCCAAGCGTGCTCTGCATGGGCCTCGTTCGACGGAAAAGCGCCGTTGTGCGCTGGAAACTGGTAAAGTGCCGCGCGTAATTAATTGAGAGGATTGTTTCATGGCTACCAACCGTTCCCGTCGCCTGCGCAAGAAACTGTGCGTGGATGAATTCCAGGAGCTGGGTTTCGAACTGAACCTGGGCTTCAAGGAAGACCTGTCCGATGAAGCCATCGATGCCTTCCTCGATGCTTTCCTGGCTGATGCCATGGATGCCAACGGCCTGGACTATGTCGGCGGCGATGACTTCGGTCTGGTTTGCTCCGTCAAGCGTGGCTCGGTCAGCGAAGAGCAGCGCGCCGCTGTCGAAGCCTGGCTCAAGGGCCGTAGCGAACTGACCAGCATTGAAGTCAGCCCGCTGCTGGATGCCTGGTACCCGGAAAAGCCGATCAACCCGGCTTCCTGATCGATGTCGGCGGTACGCCCTGTACCGCCCTCATCCCGCCTCGGCCAGGTGCTCCAGCTGCCTGGCCAGGGCTTTCTCGACGCGGCGCATATGCCGTGCCAATGCCTGACGGCGCCTTAGCAGTTCGGCCTGGGGTACGTCCGTTCCCTCCAGTGCCTGGCAAGCCTCGATCAACGCCCGCGCATTCAGCATCCGTCCCGCGCTGAGGATCTTGTGTGCCTGCAGCGCCAGCTCGTCACCTTCGTGCCGCGGATCGATGGCCATCAGAATCTTCAGGTCCTGGCGCAGGCTCAGGAGCAGGGTTTCGAGGATGCGGTCGCGGTCGGCGAGGTTGTCGCCAACGATCGTGGACAGGCCTTTGAGATCGAAGCGTGGTGCCGGGCCAGGGTGGCTGTCACACCGCCGGGCAATGGGTGTGATGGCGCTCAGGCGTTGCCCCAGCACCTGCAAGCCGATGGGTTTGAGCAGGCAGTCATCCATGCCGGCATCCAGGCACTGCTGGCGAACCTCGGGTTGGGCGTTGGCGGTATAGCCGAGAATGGTGCAGCGCGGTCGGCCGTGCAGGCGTTCCTCCGTGCGCACGGTCCGAGCCAGTTCGTAGCCATTCATCTGTGGCATGTTGCAGTCGACAATCAGCACATCGAAACAGCCCTCACGCCATTTACGCAGTCCTTCGCCGCCCTCCTCGGCGCTTTGCTGGTTCAACCCCAGGTAGTTTAGCTGCTGGGCCATCAACAGCAGATTGGCCGGGTGGTCGTCGATCACCAGAATGCGCAGTTGCTTGTTCGGCGGCAGGAATTGCGCCATTGGCCGCGGCGGTGCCGCGACCGGCTCGACGCACTGCAGCGGCATCACCAGGCGCACGCGGGTGCCGACACCTTGCAGGCTCTGCAGGGTCAGTTCGCCGCCCATCATCGCGCACAGGTCGCGGCTGATCACCAGCCCAAGGCCGGTGCCGGCCCGTGCGCCGTCGCTGTAGGGGTTGGCCTGTACGAAGGGGGAGAACAGGCGCTGCAGGTCGTGCTCGTGAATTCCGATACCGCTGTCGCGAACCTCCAGGTCAAGCGCCGGCAACGCCGGTTCGCCGTCGTTGCGCAGCTTGACGGTGATGCGCACCTGCCCTTGTTCGGTGAACTTGATCGCATTGCTGACCAGGTTCGACAGGACCTGCTTGAAGCGCAACGGGTCGAGCAGCGCATGGCAGCGGGCCTCGCGGGCAATCACCACATCCAGTACCAAACCCTTGTGGCGGGCGAGGCCGTCGAAAATCCGCCCGACCGACTCGACCAGCGCCGCGAGGTCGACGGGTTCGGGAGCCAGCGACATTTGCCCGGATTCGATCCGGGCGTTTTGCTACTTACGACAAGCAATCATCAGGACGATGGATATCCATATATTAATCTATTGGTACAGAATTGAATGGATAGATGTGACACAGCATTGCTCGTAGTGAGATCTCAATTCCTACGTTTGCCACCATCTGCGTGTGAACAGGATTAAACCCCTTGCATGAGTCTCGGTGAGCATTCCCAGGCACATGGCGGTAGTCAAGGGTGCTCGTAACCAACGATGTGTGCCAATCCTCATGGCAGGCGAGGCACATGAGGTTGCGCTCGACGCTGCAATGATTCCAACTGTCATTCGAGTGGATGCTGCTCTGGGCGAGGCTCAAGAAGCTGCACCGATCTGTCTGATCCTTGGATCTCTTGAGTGAAAGAAAGAGCTTGGTCATCGAAGCTTCATGCGGTGCTCCCGCCCGTTCCCTCAATTACTCTCCTCGGTCCCGTCGCTCGGATCCGGACTAATCCCGCGCCGAGCGAGCACGCGCTTGTACCTCACATCTTGGACGGCGTCGCTGAGCAAGTGGTCCAGATCCACCGATGGGTCGCGGATCAGGTAGCACTGGATAATGAGGGCGAGTGGGGAGACCCCCAGAACCTGCGCAAGCATATCGATCGTCTCCAGCGTGGGCGCACGCAGCCCTCTTTCAAGCAGGCTGACGTGCTCCCTGCTGATGAACGGCGGGAAATCCGTCTGAGCCAAATTGGCGCCTAGCCGCAGGTCTTTGAGCGCCTCCGCGAATGCCTGCCTGATGTCGCTCACTCGCTACCCTCCCGAAAAGCGAGTATGAAGCCATATTGTGATTTTTTTAGCTGCGTACTATAGTACGCATTGGATTTTATTGGGATATATAATATGTTCGAAACTAATGATCGGGGTCGACTTCTTGGCAGTCCATTTTTCCCTCCTCAAGAAGGCGCGCATCACTGGGCGTATGTTACGGTGACATCAAATTCTGAATGGTTTTCTGTTATTCATGAAACTTTTTATGATGGTTCTTGGCACGCTCAGCAGATCTTATTGCCAAGCCCGCCTTACCTTCTTGGTCTCACTTCGCGAAATAATAAGGAGGAGCGAATTCGGGAGATTCAGTTGATTTCTCCTCCTTGGCTAAATGGAAGTGGTGCGTGGAAAATGGACCCTCTTAGCGAAGTCAGAATCTCTGGTAAGCATTATTGTTATGAGTTGGTCGACGGAACATTATATCCTTCGGAGTTGATGGGAAAGGAAACAAGTGTTCTATGGAGGGTGAGGGGGGATACTTAGGTGAATAATTTCAACGAAAGTATTTTGAGTCAAAGGTATAGGTGTGTTTTGCAGTTGGGCGATGACGATAATCTGTTTGGGTTTCAATGTGAGGACGGTTGGGTGGAGGTTTTGGAAGGTGCTCTTCGAGTGTCCGTTAGGTATGCTCAGGAGGAGGGGGTGGATTTTAAGATTGATCAAATAAAAGAGAAGTTTGGTGCTCTCCGGATTTACCACCGCGGTGGTGATGTAACGATCGATCGAATTTTCGATGTTGTAGAACTTGTATCATGCTTCATTTGCGAGAATTGCGGTGCACCTGGTAGGTTGAGGGAAGTTGCAGGTTGGTCGCAAGTAAAATGTCTTAAGCATCAGCTTCCTGGTCGATCGAATGACCGCAGTCTGAGGGCAAATGTTCTTGTAGCAGAAGCGCAAGGCACGACCTACTCAGAGAGCTATGCCAAGGCTGTCTCATTGCTCCTGTGGTTCTTTGGCGACAAATACGCAAGCTGGCTTAACCAAGAGTGCCTAGCGCTCGGGGGGCTGAAGCCCGCTGAGGCACTCGCGACGACGGAAGGTTGTGAAGAGGTCTGCAAGCTGATCAAGAGACTTGAGCATGGGGTGGCTACATAACGCATGAACAGCATCGACACCTTCCGTCTTGTAATGGCGGACGAGCCACAACTTGAAAGATATCTCCGCCGAGAGTTGGAATGGCAGTTTTCCAACGGACCAGTAAATTTGTGTGTAGTGCGTGATTACGTTTCCTCGCCTCGCCTTATGTCATTTGGCGTAAAAGCATTTTCGCACTCAGGGATGGTTTTGGCTGGTGACTCATACTTGAGTTTAGGCCCCATATTGGCCGATGGGGTACATAAGACATTTGCGCTTCATATAGATGAATGGCGCTTGATTTCAGAACAGGTTGAAAAGGTTCAAGAATGCAATTTTCGCGACCAATCTGTAATGAAGCTTCAGGTTTGGGCGGTTGATCCGCGAAGGCTTGATGAATTCGCGATGGCGATTGCCGTCGCTATGAGTTACAAGGGAGCTGAATTAATGTCGGAGTCGAGAATTTCTTCAGCGCTGGATGATCTGTTTGCTAGATGGGGCTATTACTCGGACGAGTTTTGAACTGCTCTTGAGCTTGCGCAGTTTTCAGTAGGGCTGGCCCGTGCATTGACAAGTAACTTCTGCCGGTGAATGGTTTTCTAGTGCGGTTTGGTTGTGAGTAAGCAAATAAGAACTTTCTGAAACTGCTATATAGGTTTGTGTGCTTCGTGCGCGAAAATGCATCTCGTGAATATTAAATAGAAGCAAAATAAAAAACCGCCCCGTAGGGCGGTTGTTGCTTTAAAGATAGTTAGTGGCTATCTTTAATTGCACCCGATGGGTGTAATGGAGCAATAGCATCCTAACTCTATCGAACCAAAGAGTCAAATTGCCATCATTAGGAGACATAGTGCCATGTTGGTATGATGGCAAAAAGCCATTGGTTCGATATCAAATGGCCTTTGTCAATAATGGCCATGCGCTACGATTTCGCAATTGCGGAAAAAATCGTATCATCCGACGACCGGTCGACGATCGGTAAGCGGACCTTTCGCCTAGGACTTAGTGGCCCTGCCCAGTAGCGAAAGGCAATCGGATTCAGCCTGCCCGATGGTGTAATGGAGCACTTTCGGCCAGACGCGAGGCCCTGGGCTCGTTTCTGGAGCGGGCTGCTCAAGGAGTAGCTATGTTGATGCTCATCCTCAGGGTCGCACTGGCCATCTACCAAATCTGGAAGATGATCCGCGATTACTACAACCAACGTTGATAGTACGTGCGCCTCAGCCATCGGGCTGAGGCGCACGCCTGAGTGCTGCGTGGGGCCTTTAATTCCGTCTGGCTACCTAGCCAGTGGGTTAGTGGTAGCGAATGTCTAGGCAACGAAATGCACTGTCGCAGGCTCCCCGGCAGCAAGCCAGCGTGACCATTCTACCAGTTGGCTTCCTGCAAACCTCCCTCTTGTGCGAGATCTGGTGTCTCTGCGGTTAGTGGCGATCCACTAGTCATGCTCGAAATTGAAAAAGACGAACGTTCCCGGGGTGGTGCTTGGTCAGGACGTGCAGGTTATGCAGGTGGCGGGGCAGGGGGGGGCAGCCCATGCCCTGAGCATGCCTTGCCCTTCAACCCTAGACGTTGAACCGTGCTGCTGAATCGAGTCCGTCGATGTCGCCCTCTTCAACTTTCAGATCTAGCATCTGGATGACGAGGTCAGCCATCCGGTCCGGCACCTAACGACCCAAAGCTGCCTGCCCCGGTCCCGTTGGTCAGCAGAGGCTTGGCCGGAAGCCCGGCCAAGCAGGTTGGCACATCACCGCCGGGGATCGTTCTCCCACGTGGTGCCGTAGTAGTCTTGGATATCTTTGCCCCAAGTCGGGTCGCTCATGTTTGGCCGGTTGTCCTTATCGAAGCCTGGGGCGTTCTTCAGGCGGTCCTTGTAGGCATCAAGGACGAAGCGCTTGTTCACCGTATCCAGGCGCAAAGCACCCCACGGCACGGCGAACAGCTTTTCACCCATCCCCAGGAAACCGCCGAACGACAGCACAGCGTACCCCCAACGACGGCATCCTCGCGAAGGCGGGGTAGGAAAGACTATGCGACCTCCAATTCGGTTTCCTTTTTTTTTACATCAATTGATGTAGAATAAGCGGAAACAACATGAGGTCGTCCACGATGCTCGATCAAGATTTCGCTTTCTCCGATGTGCCGCCCCAAGTCGCTGTCAAACGCTTGTTCGATCTCTCGGAGGCGGAACTCCGCGAGACAGTGAACGCTTGTGCTCGGGCCTACCTGAGCGAGAGCCCGTTGCATCCAAAGGGGGCTGGCGGTTCGATGGCCTGGATGGAGGGTACTAAGGTCATTCGGTCTGTGATGATCCCTAAAGGGTGGCGGATCGAGAACCCGGGCAACCAGCCACGCGTCGTATCCCCTGATGGAAAACATGCCATCACCGTGATCTGCGGAGATGAGCACACCGGGAACCATGCCCGTACGCCAATGACGCGTAACAAGAAGGGGCGTCAAACGAGTCAAGGTGTGTCGTATAATGTGAGGCAAACGGAGTTATTCCCTGTTTCTCGTGAAGAACTCCATCGGTACTCTCCCCATAGCGACCAGACTCTGTGGATCTTGCTTTTTTATGTTGACAAGGAAGCTGGGGAAGTGCGGTACGAGCTATCGCGACCAATTAATATTGCTGAAAATGAAAAAGTAGACGATTGGAAGCCAAGATTCATTATGCCTTCCTTGCAACTCGGTGATAACATTGACCCACAAGGTCCAGAGCCTTCATCCGATATCGATATTCCAGTAATTCCAAGATCATGACAGAACTGAGCGATTTCAACCCATCTCGGCTAATCTTAGCAAGGCAACGCCGAAGCTTTACCATGAAATTGCTCGCGGATCGTGCAGGTTTAAGTAGTAAGCTTATCTCTCTTTACGAGAGTGGTAGCCAATCGCCTACAAGTGAAAGTCTTACAGCGATAGCAAGAGAACTGAACTTTCCCATTCAGTTTTTCCTAGGTAAGGATATCGAGTCTCCTACGGGAGAAAATGCGAGTTTTCGATCATTTTCCCGTATGACGTCAGGTCAACGTGATGCTGCTCTCGCCGCTGGTGGTATTGCTTATCTGTTTTCCGACTGGGTGGATCAAAAGTTTAACTTGCCCTCGCCTAGTATTCCAGACTGCTCTGGGATGGATCCCGAAGCGGCAGCCATGGTTGTTAGGTCAGAGTGGCTGCTTGGGCATGCGCCCCTAAAAAATATGGTCCATCTACTTGAGTCGAAGGGCGTTCGTGTTTTTTCACTTGCTGAAGAAACAAATCAGGTGAACGCATTTTCCTGTTGGCGCAGGGGAACTACTCCGTTTGTATTTTTGAATACCCAGAAGTCAGCGGAAGCCAGTCGCTTTGATGCAGCGCATGAATTAGGCCATTTAGTCTTGCACCGGCATGGAGAGAATAAAGGTAAGGAAGTTGAAGCAGAGGCGAATAGTTTCGCTTCGGCTTTGCTCATGCCAAGAGAGAGCGTGCTTGCCTACGCATCTCATTGCCGAACGATTGCAGACATTATCAAAGCTAAGAAGTACTGGAATGTGTCTGCCATGGCGCTCGTTTACAGGCTTCACAAGGTAAGTCTACTAAGTGAATGGACTTATAGAGATCTTTGCGTTGAGCTTTCGAAAAAGGGCGCGCGTACAAGCGAGATAGATCCTTCTCCACGTGAGACGTCCCAGGTTCTCCAAAAGGTGCTGAGTTTCACCCGAGAATCCGGGAAATCATTACAGGCAGTAGCCGCAGAGTTGAGCTTGACGCAATCCGAGCTGACGCCGATTCTGTTTGGCTTGGCTCCTGTCTCGCTCCCGGGGCGGCAGGACGCTTTGGCGGCACCCCGAAAGGGGGCGAATCTGCGTCTCGTTTGAAAATTTTGGTCAAACCGATCATTCTCTGGACGGATCCCTCACAGGTTTGCGTTAGCTCACAACCTGTCTAGGGATTCGTGGCTGTTACGGATTAAGTCGCAGTCGGCGCCGTGGACGGCATGCAGGTGGTGCATTTGCTCAAAACGTTGATTAAGGGTAGCCACATGCCAATAAAGCGAGACGTACTTCTACCTGATCATCCTGCCTACACGAACGCAGTGGAAGCGCTGCGCCTCTATCATGAGGCACAGAGAGATGGAGCCTCAGCCATAGAGGTGGAGCGACTTCGCCAGATTGCGGAATCGCTGTTTCAGGCGGTAACGGATCATCAACTCCGAGCGCTAGGGAAGCCCGGCGGTACGATCCACTGATCATCATGGAAGGCGCTATGCGTCAGCCGCGACTGACCGCAATCGACCCATTGCTGCCCTTCAGGAAGGGCAGCTAGCGGCCAGAAGCGGTCATACCGCCTGCGTACAAAACTAGGGGAATTCGGACTGCAATATATGGCATCTTCTAGGCCTGCTGCGCTCGTTCGGTACGATCCTTCCTTAGGGTTTAGAAACGTCCAGAACAAACACATCGATTAGGCCAGCTAGCTCTGGTGGCATCGTTTTCTCGATGCTGCTTTTCAGCTCCTGAGAGGTGTGGATATTTCGGTTTTTAATTCCTGCGACGTTCACATCTCGGCCAAACCAGATCACAAGATAAATGCCTTGGTGTTCAGCATCGGGGTGGATGGAGTAGCGCGCATATAGTTGCGCCGCCGCGGCAGTATATAACTCTCTATGCCACTGACCTTTTACCTCAGTCACAAGCAGCCGTCTTGTACCGCCAATCAATTTTGTCGCAGTGAAATCGCTGCGGTTAGCACTTTTTAGCTGGTGCTCCGTTGTAATTGTGATGCCTTGAGGCTTGAGTATTAGACTGAGACGTTCAGCAATGATCTCGGTAGCTCGTACTTCGTTCAAGTGCTTATTATTGTCGTAAAAGCGATCCGCAGAGTTAAATTCACCACCATTTATTGCTTTCTGAAAATCTTGAAGCTCTTGGAGGACGACTTGGCGCAAACCCTCAACATTCACCACCATGTCGCGATCCAGTCGATCGACGATTTCCTGTGGCGTTGGCGGTTCGAATGACCTCCGTGCAATCTGACTGATTTTACGAGCACGTATGCTCCTAAGATCGTTGTACATGTCTGCGAACTTCGGATCGGCAAGGAGACGATCAATGACACGGACGGCGTCATCGGAGACGTCTAAATCGATTAACCAAACAATTTCTTTCAAAAAGCGGTACGCATTTTCTTCATCGGGGCTTCCCGTACCCCAATGGCTCGGGAGGTCTACCTTTGGCCACTTGTCAATGAAGGCCTCTAGAACCGCCACCACTTTTCTTAATGTGAGCTTGGGCCAATGGGAGTGTTCGCCATAGTTAAATCGTCCTGAGCGCTCACTAAGCGAAAATATATTATTCTTTTCGGTTTTTAGCCAGTTCCAATATGCTTCAGGCGCATCTTCTAAAAAATAGAAAGCGCGCACCAACCAGAAAATGCGCCTATTTTCGAGGTCTTCATCGCCGGTCGGACTGGGCCACGCGGACATAAAAGCTGAGCAACGTTCTGCGATGATTTTTTGAAGAGCATCGCGATCACCGAATTCGGCCGCAATTTCAAAGAGCGTATCAAGCGGCCCGAGCGCCAGATCAGAAAATCTGTCAAGCCATTCTATTGAGATTGCTGCCCGTAGTTGGCTGAAGACCTCATCACCGCGTAACAACCAAATTTCGGGGTGTTGACAGCCCTTTTGTGCGAGTTGGGGCTCGACATATTGCCGGAGAAAGGTTTCGGCACTTCCCGTACCTGCGAAAATCAATCGGTTGACTTCATCTTTCAACGCATCACGCTCTTCATCCGACACCGCACCGTAGCCCATGTCGAGATTAGTTCGTAGCGCATTCAGTAACGGCAGATCGACATTTTCTAGGTTTCCGTCGCTGCGCATGATTTCCAAGCAAGCTGCAAAAAGAACAGGCTCAGTGTGCGCGCCCTGCGATGCACACTGTAATTGTGCAAGTCTGAGCAGATTAGGTACATTGGGAGCAATGAAATCCAGGCAGTTTCTGAGAGCTTTACGAACGAGCACTTCATCACCGAATTCATGCTCAATTTGATCGGGCGCGTTAAGTACGAGATCAGCAAAGCGCGCAAGGCAATTCCAATGCCGACCACTTTCAATAAGCTCTCTGTTGTCCCGCAAATATTGGATGTTCAACTTATTGATGTCGCTTTGTTTCCGGTGGCGGTGTCTCATTATCCGTCTGTGGGTAGACATGCTTTTTTGTTGAGATTGTGCAAGTTGCGCGATTGCTCTGTTGAACTTTGCCCACTCGCGCATTAAAGAAGGCTTCTCCAATGCCTGTTCACGCATGTGTCGTCGCAATTTGTTTGGGCCTCGCAGTGCTTGGCTTTGATTGAAGCTATGCATTGCGATGTAGCTCGCCCACAGGGCTGGGTTATCAATTTCAAATGCCAGGTCGACTATAAATTTGTAATCATCGGATTGAAAGCGAAGGCCGGAGTGAGCGTGAAAATCAAATTTCTGTATTTTGGTCTCGAAAATATCGTCGCTATTGGTAAGGGGGCCAAGTGCTTGTGCCATAATTTCTCGGCGCAATCCATCGTCATTTTGAAGCACTTGAACTGACTTGCTCTGATCTGTTGATTTTTGCTCATGAAAAATCAGATTTTCGATCCAATGCCAAACCTTTTTAGCGGCAAAAGGAGGCGTTGCCAGGTCAAAGTATCGATCCAGCATTAGTCCTACAATTTTGCTGATTCCAATTCGACAATCGCATTCATAATGTTTTTTCTTGCATGTGCAAGCAAGGTCTTTGGTTAAGTCATCAAGTAGCCACTCGATTGATATTAAATTAAGTCCGCCAACGAAGCGCTTTATGAAGTAACGAGTGCCGACTGTTGACTTGTAAGGTACTTGATGACGAGGATAAAGGCTTGAGCAGACTCGAAAGAAGCTGGCGAGGTAATCTAAACCTAAAGCTTCTACGCCGATAGTTGTTAGGATGGTTACCGCAATTTTCAGAGAAGTATGACTGGCCTCAGAGACTAGGACTGCTAAATCGGCGCGATGGTCATGGCCGGACAGGTCGAGCAGACATCTGCTAGCCAACAAGCGAGTGTGTTCGCTCTCGCTTGAGTCTAACACTAGTTGACGCAGCTCTTGCGTCAGATGCGCAATCGCTGGTGACCCCGTCAACAGTTCAAGAATTAAATCACGCAAATGCCCATCACTGCCGCTCGCTAGCAGGGGTTTAATCTCTGTCATAACCTCTTGGGTGAAGAAACCTGAAGCACTGAACCGGCGCCAAGCATCTCCTCGGCGGAAATAGGGGTCCTTCGTTTCGACGTCTTTCAGGCCCTGTATAAGTAGACGTTTTGAAGAGTGCTCAAGTTGAGAGGGATCACCGTTTGCAAGTACCGCATAGGGATCAAGCTCAATAGCAGTCTCTTGAATGGATCTGTTGCCTAGCGCCGCGAGCCAACCCAGTAATCCCCGGAGTTCATCTCGAACTGTATTGTTCGGAGCGATGATAGGTAGGCATTTATGTAATGTCAGAGGGTCAGCTGGATCAGCGATCCGCTTTGTAAGGTAGTCTGCCGCACAGTATTCAGCAACGATCTTGTGGACGGGTCGATGCTGATCTGCACTATCGCCAGGTTTGAAAAGCCGAGTTGCCAAGATGCCTTCAGCAGCTGTGTGCTTGTCAAAAAGTGATGCCAGCAGTGGATAGATTCGATCTGCGGTTAACTCGCTCGTCCCTATTCCTTCTGCTCCGGACAGCAAAAGCTTGGCGAACACTTCGGACGACAGGGCAACCCTTTGTTTGATGGATAGGGTTTGGGCTACATTGACGTTAGCTTCCTTCGCCAGCCGCTCGACCGCTTGTGAAAATATATTTCGCTTATCTGTAAAGTGCCTGCCGCTTTCAATATAGGCATCTGCAAACATCTTGAGAAATTGGGGGTTTGGGAGTAACGCTCCTAAGTCGAATCGAGCTACTTCTGCTTGGAACTTTGAAAATTCCTCACCTCGGACATGATGATGAAAAATTTCTCGCTGTTCCCCCTCTTCAAACTCGCAAAGCCTAACCACCAGCGGTGAGCATCCTAGATAGTCTTCGAATGCATTGGTGGCAGCAGTACCCCACTCGCTGGATCGGCTCGAAATAATGACGTGCGTTGGCTTAGCTTTTCTGGCGTTAGCAAGAAGGCTGTGAATGCCCGTTTGATCGAGTTTGGCCAGCTCATCAAACGCATCGATCACGAGTGGGGAATTCTCGGTGTCGGCCCCCAAGTGTTTGAACTTATTTGCGGTAACAGTTGAGGTTCCTAGCTGTCGCGCTAGGCTTCCCATAAGCTCAGTTTTTCCGCCTCCGGGTTCTGCTAGGACAACAACGTAATTCGAAGCGGCAAGCAACGCTTCTTCAGTGTAAATTCTTTCTTTACTGGAGAGGCTGCGCGTAAGGTAGAAAGTTGAATTCATAGGATAAATTCTGCGTTTTTGATGCACCTTATTTACGGTGCTACGTCATCTCAGTCAGGTCAGTTTCACTGACTGTTCCTGCTGATGATGGTACGCCATTTTTACCCAAAATTGGGCTTGTAAAAAACTTGACGCTCAGTTTTTCGGTACGGTGTCAATCTCAGCAAGAGCTAGCTGCCTGATCATCGGTGCGTGATGCTGTTTTGCGTTTACACTCTACGTCGCCTCCAAGTTGGTAGATACATCTGAATGACCGCTTTTGGCCGTTTGCTGCCTTCTCCGAACGGTCGCTATGGGTCGAAGGCGGTCATTCTCGACCGGCCGCAATCGAGCCAAAGCTGCCCTTCAAGGAAGGGCAGTAGCCGCCGTTGATCTGAGAACCTCTAACATTTCGGTCAATACTGCACGGGGCCGAAGTGTCCTCTATATCCGACCTGAGTGAGTACCAAACGATTAATGCATTGGACGCTTACCAGGTCGTTCTCAAGCGGACGTCCAAACAAAGCAAAATTTTTAATTGTGTATGCCTCTGCGTATTTTTCCCGATCAGGATGACAGCGCCGCAGTGACATGCCATAGGCGGTTTCAAAAGGATGGCCGCCAGTGCGAATCAAACTGAAGAACGACGGGTAAATTATGCCGTCGAAGCCCGCTTCTTTGGCTGCTAATGCAATTGCTCTGGAAATCTCATAGGAGTGAGAACGTGCCAGGAAGAGCATATGGATAGCCATATCCAAGCTTTCGAACTCCGTCACATCCTCTTCGAGTAGATACGTAAGATCCAAAAGCCGTAAATTTCGCTTGGACGCTAGGGTAGCAACGTAGATGTCGTCATCTGCCGACGCCCGACACTCATGAATGCAAACGTCGATGTCCTGCGATCCGTACATGATGGGAAAGCCTGGCGAATCGAGTCGCCCCTTTCCAGCGAGTGCAATAGGCGGGCTATCATACTCTGCCGGATCAGCTGGACGTTGTGGGCAGATTCGTAGGCGATAAAATTTCTGCCCCACTTCAAGTGTCTTTTCTGGGTATTCCTCCACTACGCGCTTGATGATTTTCGACCGCTTCAATTCGTCCTGAAGATCCTTAAGTGGCTCGACTTCGCCCACCATCCAGAGGCGTGGGCCGTAGTGGAAAAAGCCAAGCTGACCAGCCTCCTCAAGAAGCCTGATGTCATCTTTGAGCCAGATCGAGGGCGATATATCGCTCCTCCCAAAGTGATGCTCGTTGCACTGAATAATAGGCGCTGCACCATAGTCGCCACGGACGGTAGTGCCACCTACAAAAAAACGCCATGCAAGAGCTTCAATTAGCTCCTTCGTCAGCTTTCGGCCTTCTTGGCTTTGGCAGTTCGGACATTTCACATGCTCCTCGGTGCCGAGCTTGAATGCATCTATCCGCAGTCCTTCATCCGTGAAACATTCAGAGCAAAGGAGGGTTTGATTCGTCTTGTCAGTTTCTTCCATAGTTCTACCGTGGATGCTTTTATGGGATGGAACTCAAACTTTAGACCAAGCGGATCGCTCCGATTTTGGGCTCAAGTGAGCCGATTGCTATGGTCCGATTCTAGCCGACCTATGCCTTCACAAAGGGCCGCTTTGGGTCGAAAGGGCCGTTCGCCAGTGTGCGCGATTGACCTATAGCTGCCGGTGGTTAACAGCAGCAATTGGCCAGAGGCGGACGTCGACCCATCAGATCACGGTGGTTTAAAAAAGAGAGCGGTGGTGCCCACCTAGAAATATCTGGTCAACATCGCTCTCTATACTGGAGTTAGGGAATATCGGATTCTTAGTGTGCTCTTCCTCGATAGCCCGCTGGCGCTGTCTTAACCTGCTTTGGTGACTTCGCTGGTTTTGTCGATTTGAAAGGTGTAGGGTCGACCTCAAAAACACAGACAGCGACTTGGTTTGAGCCGTGAGTGTGGGCAACTAAGCGTTCATGCTTTGGAAGTGGGACCTGGGCTGTCGAACCGCCGAATTCGCCTGAGTTAGCGAGAACCACGGGTTGGTACATATGGAAGTGCAGTGCTGCCACCATGTTGTCAAAGGTCTGTACGTCCTGGTTTAATGCTGAAACTAGGAAAATGTCTGAGCGATCGCGTAAATCTGCCACTAAGTCGAGATCGGTCGCATCGTAGCAGATTGCCGCGGCTATGCGTGTTGGTGAGGTCGTACCTACCGGAAGCTCTACCAGAGTCACATGAGGACGATATCCCTTAATCCCCATTTGCTGTTCAAGCTTCATTGGATGTAGTTTGCCCTGCCAGATATATTGTATGTTCCTTCCCTGATCTGGCGCGTCAGTACGTATCAACCATAGTCCCTGATTTATCGGTCCGCCGCATTTGGTTGAGTGCATGAACGTAAGCCCAGTAAAAATATTGGCTTTAAGCATGTCGGAGAGGCGGCGGAGGAAAAATACATGCTCGGGATGAACTGCTAATTCAGGGAAAAGAATTATATCTATCTTGCAGTCGTCATCTTCTCCGGGCTTTAATGGTCGAGACGAAGCCCAGGCGCGCAATTTGGCGTGAGCTAGGCGACACACTTCAGCCAGATGGCGTCTGTGTTGTGACAGCATGGCAGGAGTCCAGTACGTCGGGTCCTTGATGTCAAAGTCGTCCATTCTAGGGCGAAGAGTTTGAACAATGGCTACCCGCAGCGGTCTGTCCACGAGAGGAGCATCGTCACTTGTGGGTATAACGTAGAAGGGCGTTTTGCTACGTGGACCAAATAGCTCTCGTTGCTCCGAAATTCGTTTTTCTAGAATTGCGAGAAGCTCTCCTGGAGTGCGTACCGACGAAACTGGGGCCGCATCGTTAGCTTTAAATTCAATCCCAGGCCATTGGAGTAGTATCGAGAGAAAACCGGATAGCCAAGGGGAGATTGGTGAAGGCTCATCCAGCATCCCGCTGCCAGAATTCAGCATTCCAAAGCGTCGTTTGTACCAGCTGCTACGAATACCTCTGTACCGGCCAGTTTCTTCAGTTACCAAGAATCTTCTCGTAGTGAAATCGAAGTCACCAGTTAACGCGGATCTGAGAATACGACCTAGACCGTACATCCAGGTCTGATCATCGCTTACCCACTCTGGATTTTCGTATAGCGGATTATCTTCTGAGTCCTCGGAAAGGAGTACGCTCAAAAAGTCGGAGCCACTTGGAAGTGATTGTATCTGATCCCAGTTTAAACACGTGACAGTGATGTCTATAGGGCTAAGTCCCTTCGAAAGTCGTTCTTCAATACCCGGAGTAGTGAGGAGCGCTTTGGCAAGCATCAAGAGACCGTTTTCTTGGCTAAACGCGTTCATTGGATCTTGCATGACGCGGAGCAGCTGGCGCGTTGCAAGCACTTTATTTTCTTTGTGCCTAGCTGCATTAATACGACCGATTTCGAGCACGGATTGAGGTACAAATTTTTTCCATTTGGGCGGAGTGCCACCCTGGGTT
The DNA here is from genome assembly GCF_050586565.1 of Pseudomonas sp. WC1. NCBI lineage: Bacteria > Pseudomonadati > Pseudomonadota > Gammaproteobacteria > Pseudomonadales > Pseudomonadaceae > Pseudomonas > Pseudomonas sp. WC1. Next base: position 34,553 of record NZ_JBOBDQ010000024.1, on the reverse strand, counting down.
ATTGTCGCCTCTAGGAGTAGGTCGGGTCTTTCCAGTGCAACTAAATGTATGACTTTTTTTATGTGAATAGTTGATGGTGTGTCACGCAAGCCCTCAGAAAGCCAGGCTGCGAAGCGCCGGGGATTAGGGTGCATCTGCTGAGCTACAAGTGCATACGGGATCGTTCTTACCAGCTCCAACCCTTTGGCGCGCTCAAAAAGAAGGGCGCTTCTCAGTCTCTTATAAGGATCATTCACAGTGGGATCCTCGATATCTTCGAGGCACACGCCGTTATCTCCTATCGATGCTAAGTATAGGAGTGCCTGTTGTAGCAAGTACCACGGTGATTGATTTCTCTCAACGATAGCTCTTGCAAAGCTGCCAAGATCCTCTCTGTAACCTTGAATGTCGACACTGTGAGGATAGCTTTCGCTCTCCCTGAAGCCAGTTTCAACAATGCCCGCGCGAAGCAAGTCTGCGGCAACGTATTCTGCACTCTTCAGTTGGCGCTGCTCATTCTGACTGGGTTCATCGGGAGCCTCGAAGAGCTTTGCGTTAAGTGCTTCTAATACTGGTGCAAGTAATTTTGGGTGCGGGAATAGATCAAGCCCACATCTAAGCAGTAACACTAGGGCGGGGTTTTCTGCCCAGCACTTAATTAATTTGCGAGCTGTGGATTCGAACTCATGGGCCAGTGCCTCCCCGCCATTCATGCGATCACCTAGGGACTCTCCTGTATCATCAGGTGCGCTTAGATCAGTCATGGCTAGACGCTGCCTCATCAACTCCACGAGACGAGTAGCCACAAACCGTTTCACAGTGTCATCTCTCACATCCGTTGCGGGTGCCGCAATCGTTGCTAGCCGTAGCTTAGATTTTGGTGGCTCTTGTGATCCTTCGATCTGATCTGAAATCCATAGTAAGCCTTCTAGGCCGCCAGCAGCTTGTGCTAGTGAATCTATATCAAACGTTCCGCTAAGCTCTGCCCCAAGAACGCTCATTAGAGTCGAAACGTTATTTTGAGAGGACATTGATCGATAGGGCGTTATAGAGCACTTGTCTTCAGATAGGAGAATCTTCTTTTTAGCTCCAAGGCGATTTCTGTGCTCCTCTAGTCTTTCAATGACATGCTCTTTGACATGCTGGAGGGGTGAGCTATGACTTGGTGCTTGGACAACGATTCTGATGTCATCCACGTAGCGACAATAATCTAGTATTTTGATGTCGTCTTCGCTAATTACGTGTTCGCTGCGGGTGTCACTGTCCAGCGCTTGATCGAAGCCAATCAAGTATGCATTTGCTAAGAAGCCGGAAGCGACGAGGCCTTGTGGCAGGCCAAGGTCTAATTTCTCTGTGTTTGATTCTTTGAATAAATTAGCATGTTCATTGTCGCTGGCTTTCCAGCGCCATTTTAATATTTTTTCCGCTTTTTCCCAGAATTCCTTGTCAGCACCATTGTCAGCTTGCACTTGAAATTTCAGGTTGTACTCGGCCTCAAGGCGCTTTAGCTCCGTCACCAACGCTTGGCGGTCTACGCGATCATAGAAGGACTTTAGATCAAGTGATACTACGAACAGTTCCTTACCTTTGGGTATCCTTAACGCAGACTCAGCACAAATTTGTCGTGGGCGAGATAGGAAGGCACGATAGTCTTGGTAGTATTTTCTATAGGTCTGGCTATTGCCCCAAGAAAAGTTTGCTTGAGCACGGCCGCCGTGACTTTCGAGCCAGCGGCAGTGAAGCCGATTCCCATAACTAGTAAGCCCTTTGGAACGAGCCTTTACTGCATCATATTCGTCGGGGTTCCCTTGGTTTGACTCTATTGATTCAGCTAGACACATCATTACGGCAGTGGCTAGAGACTGATCACGAATACATATGTGTGCAAGAGGTCGGAGCTTTTGAAGACTTGGCTCCTTAGATGTGTTGTCGTCTTTGTTTGGAGCAGGTGTCCAAGCGTGAAATATTGAATCGCTGCGAGTGGTATCTAAGAAATCCTCATATTTTGGCTCAGGGTCCGACTGGAATATCCACCTTCCGTTTTTGGGGGCAGGTACCAGCATCATTTCCTTAGTCCGAAACTTAGGGTTTTCCAAGGCCTTGGCCCACATGCGCAATTGCCGCTCTAAATTGACTGTTGATCTATCGAGTTCAAGCACGTCAGCATATGAATTGTGGCGTCGGATGAAGCCTTGAGACTTTTTCCAGGCTTGGGCCAGAATGACGATGTCTGTGAGCTTCCCGCCATGTGGGCGCAAATTTTGATATTCTGATTTTATGATGGACATCATCTCTCTCTATTTGGGCGGGCACGGAAGCTCTAAGCCAGCGTGCGTTTGGCTGATAGCACGGAGGGAGAAAGAAGGAGGCATCTAGCCTTCTGTCGAAGGAAACCTTCCTTGATAACGCCTGCATGCCATAATCTCAAGGTGATATCATCGTGTTTCGCGACGATGTCAGCAAGTGGTCAGACGCTCGGAGGAGGATTGTCACTCTCGGCAGTCGACGTTCTGCTCCAGCGCAGCGCGTCCGCTATTGGCTTTATGGCGCTGATGAAGGACGCTCAGAGCGTAAATTGGAAAGCCGATGGTTGTTAAAGGCGTAGTTGTCTAATGGGGCGGGGCAGCAGTCGGGCTCCGTCGAGTTGTCCTAATGATGAATAGATCGAGGCTTGATGGCTGTCCGACAGTCCCCGAAAGTAATCCACACTCTGCGCGATGGTCATGATCCAGGCCATAGGCCGGAAACGCCATGGGGCGGTCGCCCGAGGGAATACCCGCACCAAGCGCCTACCTGGCAGACAGTCCACGCTGGTCGCCGCTCCGCTAGGTTGATGGGATGGCACAGCGTGCTCAGTTGGGTGCCAGGCGCGGCCTGTACTATTAGGCCGCGGCAGCGGCCAAGATAAGCACATACGGACGAAAAAACGCTTAGACTCATGTCTTGATCGCATTCAATAATGCGCCAGAATGCAGAGGAGGACGCCGTGGCAAATTTTAATAACAGCGCATATGGCGAATTGGTGGCAGAGCTTCTAAATGATGCTATTTATTTAAAGGATAGATCCAAAAGAGGAGTGATTTCAACTGTCAGGCAATACGCCGAGGTTGTTGTTCGTCGAATCCTAGATCTTGATCCAAATGCTCACGTCACTTTGGGTAAGGCTGAGATTACGTCAGGGCTCAAGTCGAAAAGTAACGATAATAAATTATTGATGGAGGCTGTTGATAATATAAGGCTCATCGGAAATAAATGTACCCATACACAAGGATTAGATCCAATTACTGAAGAGGATGTGGTCAGCGTATTTGATAGTCTGTTTGATCTTTATGCGTATTTGTTTGTAGATTACTTTACAAGGTATAGATTCGGAAGTAGTGGTGCGATAATGTCTTCCTTTTCAATTTTGCCGCCTATTATTCGTTGCAAGACGCTACTGAGTCTTTATGAGGTAGATGAAAATAATATATCAGTCATTGATAAGTGCTCGTTAGCCATTCTAAAGGCAATTGGGCTTGATGAGGCAAGGGCATGGATTGTTGAACAAAAGGAAAAGTTGAGTAAAGTAAAAGCCTGCACTAAAGAGGGTATCGACGAAATAAGGAAAATTCGTGGTGATGAGGTTGCGGATGAAGAACTCCGTAAGGCGCCGAATATGTATGACTGCTGCATGAATCGCCTCAGTGCAGTGGCTGTTACTATCTCTAGAAACGGTGCTCTATATAGTGACTTTGAGAGTGCAATGGAGTTGTTTAATGAAAAAGGCTTCATTGAGGGAGATGCAGTTGAGGTGGTTTTGTTTAATGATCTTATGCAGTTTGTGTATCTTGGCAGAAGGCCGACCCAGAATAATAGGCTTGATAAGAGCTATATAACCATTCTGTAATGCTTTCGCATTGCCAATACAATCGAGACCACGCTTTGCTTGCTGTAGTGGCAGAGAAAAGCGTGGTTTGGGCTTGCCGGATAATTACACGTGTTACTAGCAGGGAGTGGCTGGCTGCTGTTTCGTAGCGCCATTGCGCTCGCGTACGAATAGCCACACAGCCAGTGCACCGGCCACTCCAAGTACCCCTGTAACCACAACCCCAGCACTGTAGGTACCTGTTCCCTCGATGATGATACCGGTGAGCGTTGGAGCCAACAGGCCTGCACAGTTGCCCATGCCGTGCATCAAGCCACCTGCGGTACCGACGTAGTAGCTCGGAACTGTGTCCTGGATCAAGGCCCAGTAAGCGGATGCCCACAGCATCAGGAAGCCAATTGCTACGGACATGAACAGAACAACCATCTGGGTCGACTCTGAGCGACCGATCATGCCGATACATGCTGGCGCCACTGTCAGGCAACTTACCAGGATAATCTTCCGGGAGAATTTTCTGTTACCGCGTTCCCAATCAGGAGCGCAACCTGTTCGCGGTAGAGGCGGTAGAGGCGGTAGAGGCGGTAGAGGCGGTAGAGGCGGTAGGCAGCGGGCAGAAATAAAAAAAGCACCCCGATAGGGTGCTTTTTGAATTGGCGGGGGAGTCTCTTTTACCACACTACATCTACAGCGAGCATTCCAACCTCTCTCAGTGGTCAGCCGTCTTAACCCCCAGAGACTTGACGCCATTGCACTTGCATTTCAGGCTTACTTTATTAATTCTCACTTTTTTCTCCTTTTGCTGGATTTCCAATCAATTGAGAACTCTATCTTCAAAACAACGAAGACGAGGGTGAAAACAAGCAGACCACCTGAGAGGTCTCCGAATGCCCCACCTGCAAGTAGGAGGGCTGGTAAACCTTGAATTGCCCGTATGATACATGTAAGAGACGCCAAAGTGAAGCATTAAATTCAGTCGGAGGGTACCCTGCCACTTCAAGAGTTACTTGAGGTCGAACACCTTAGGCCGGGGTAGGTGGGGACAACAATCGTTACTGGGTGTAGGGACAGGGGCGTGAGTTCCCGATGAGCCGAGAAAAAAGGGTGTATTTGAGATGGGTGGGCACGCATTGGTAGCCTCGGTGGCTAATTTTTTCTCGTCATCCGATCATCTTGGGATGTGGCCTTATCGCATGCGGTAAACTATCTCACGGCGCGTTGCATCCGAGCTAGCCAGATGCTGTATTCCGCTAGCCTGGTCCGTCAAGATGTTTACTATTACTGATTGCTGCTGGCTGAGAAGGCTCTCTGATCGCCGGCGAGGGCCATGAGAAAAGTTGCTGCGCTTTGGTAAATGTTAGAAAAACAGTCGAAAGGCGACTGGATTCACCTGGTTACCAGAAAAGTGAATCGTCTACAGATGGCGGTGGGTAGCGATCTGTTGAATATTTCCTCTTGAGTGTAGTGCTGACCTTTTTCAAGAATTTTTTAATTTTGACAGTGAATTCTAATCCGTTCGGACTAAGCTTGTTCCTATCGGATCGAAATGGGCTCGATGCTATACTTTAATAATGGTGAGAAAATTCATGACGTCAATCATATGCTGGAAGAATGCAGTTGATGAATGGTATCCAGGTGTTTGGGCGGTTGCGGATCCAAGGGTGCCCAGTCACGTGGGAATGATGACCGATAGTTTGCAGAAATTATTTGTGCTTCCGGTTAATCTATATCAAGATGAGAGTGTCTTTACAAGAGAATACTCCAAAAGAATATTGAATGTATGTTATGGCTACGTAGGGAGCACCCTTGTCGGTAGTGGTGTAAAGGATATACTCGCTTTGTGTTTGGATAACTTGTCAGAAGTGGAGTATTGTGATGTTGATGGCGAAGTCATCAAATCAATAGAAGAGCGTATGCCCAGCCTTGAGGAAATTGCTGGGCTAACAAAGAAAATCACTCAAAAATACCTGCTGGCCCTAGGCGAGTTGCATCCGAGTAGTGTGCGATGCGAGATTTTGATTTTCGGGTTCTGCAAAAGAACATATATGGAGAAAGCCTTTTTGATCAAAAACTCACCGCAAGAGTCGGCCGTAGTATCACTTGAAGAGTTAGATTTTTCAGATAGTGAGTTTTTTGTATTGGGCGATAAAAAATGTGATGTTTTAAAAGAGATAGAGCGTAAGCGTACTTTTTGCGCTCAGTTCCCGCGCTGGTTAGGAAGGGCTCCAATTTTTGCTTTGCAACAGATAATTAAAAACTCTTCGCTGTCGTCTAGAGGTGGCTTTGCTCAAGTTTGTATAGCCACAAAAGTCGTTTCTCGTACAGTATATATTGCCGATGTTGATAATAGTAATTTTCCGCTGCCCGGTTTTGATGTATTCGTAGAGCTAGGGGCCATAGGTGGCTTTTCTATCTCTCTGAACCCATCTCTAACCATTGACAAGCGATTTATAGATTGACTAAATATATTATTTGCTCTTGACGTCACTTTTGCCGAGGTGTTTAGTTAAAGTGGAGCAATACAATGCTCGGATAGGCTGGTGGTATTTAGCCTTATGGTGGGCACCTAGATAGCTGTCAGTCATTTAAATTAACCACCATCACCCTAATAGCCACTGCATTGGGTGGGGATCTGATGGGGATCCATGGGCGAATTGATTAGATGCTTGAAGAAATTTCACATGATGGCTGGGAGTTATTCGGAATCGATATCTTTGACGATGCTTTTGAGCATTGTTATGCAATGTTGGCGAAACTCTTTGGCGGACATAGATGAGGATGCCTCTATAAGCGAATGTGTCTTTTCGAGATAACTTTCGATGGCTTGCTCCCTGATGAGAATTTTGTCCGTCAAAGCGATTTTTGCAAGCTCTGCATTGGATTGTTCAATATAATGGTCAGGGGATTTTCTGCTTCTATGCCCCAGTAGTTGCATAAGTTTTAGCGTTATGGCTTCGTTCTTCTTTGCGTAACCCTGAATTTTGAAATCGACGTTGTTTTCCATAATTAATTCAAGTAGTTGGTGTTCGCGCTGGGCAAACAAATGCCTTAGCTGATGAGGATGCGCTTTTTCAGTGATTCCAGAATCTTTACGAAGTTTATGAAAGATGTTTGTAATATAATTGGTGCTTAGAGGAAGCCCTGTTCGTTCTGAAATAAATAAATAGCCATGATCATCTTTTGCTCCTAGCGTACGTCTTATGATTCTCCTGCGAGACATTTCTATATGTTCACGTGCTGTTGTTAAAAGCGCGCTACTTACAGGGATGTCGCGAGTTATGTCTTCTCGTCCCTGTTTAATTGTTTTTATCGATAGGGCATTGGGTGTTAGTTTGTTTTGGATGGCGTCGTAAATGCTTTGCACAGTTTGAGGGGTCATTTCACCTCTCCTGGCGCCTGTTTCTTCTAGGAAGTCGACGATCAAGCTGTTTCTTGATGAAAGGAAGCTAGAGGTCGCCTCGGATGTTTGATGCTTTATTGCCCGAAGAGCTTCCTTGCCGATCGCCAGGCCTGGGCCCTTAACGTCCGGTAGAGGTAAGTTATCAATTTTCCAGCGTGGGCCAGTTGCGTAACTATCCTCGTTTTGATCAATGCTTTTTTCTCGCACCATTTCCGCTCGGATCGTTCCGTTTTCAGATACGAAATTTGGTCGCCCGCAAGTTTCTCCTACGAACTGCAAAAAATCTAAGCTTTGAAAAATGATTGAAATTTTTTGGTTGCTGCTTCGAATAGGGTCGCCGTGTTGGTTGACCGTATTCAGGGATAGCATGAATTGTTGAAAGCGATTATTAGAGATTTCCAAAAAATGGATTTGGTTGAGATGTGTGTATCTAATTAGAGGGTATAATTGCGTTAGGTAGGTTCGAATACTTCCACCGCCGTTGAGCAGGGAATAACCTTTGGAGTACAGTTCGAGGCAAAATAGGTTCGCCATGAAACATATTTTACCGTCTGGAAATCGAACTATCGGAAGCTCGCTAGCAGGTTTATAGATGGGTCTTCCATCATTTTTTATGATGTATGGAAGGTTGAAGTTAGTGGGGAGTGAGCCGATTGAGGGTGGGCTATTTCTTTTCATTCAGATCACCAAGCTCGTTAAGATCCATTCCTGCGATAAGCGCATTTAAGTAGGCGTTATCGCTTTCAAAGATAAGTGCGCAGAGTTCGGGTGGCGACTGAGCTGCATTCTTATAAAGTTTGTATGTCTCCCTGAATAAATAAGTTAGGCGCATTACATGTGCTTCGAGCGCCTCAATAGCAATCCGATTGGCCTTGTTTTGAGATTGAAGGGAGCGTACAGTGTCCCGGCGCTCTTCTGGTACGGGGACCTTCGATAGAGCTGCGATGCATAGTTTCCGTTGCCTATCAATGGTGGCGAAGCCACCAGGTACTAGTTTATCGGCTGCTTGTTTTAATGAGTTCAATGAGAATTTTGAAATTTCTAACGGTAAGCTCTCATAGCTCGCAAAAGATTCTTGAGTTGCAATCGCTTTTGCCAAAGCAGGGTCGGTGTAGGACTCAGGACTGACAAGGATTGCTCTGAGCAGTGAAAATTTTTTCCCGGCTTTGTCAAGAGTATCGCTTTTCATATAAAAGGCTCATCATTGTTACGAATGGTCAGTGCTAGGTTAAAAGAGTACAGAGTTTCTCCTTGAGAGTCAGTTAATTTAAAGAAGTTTGGCTCCAGGGTGATCTCTCCCCTGTTCAGATAAGCAAAAATCTCCGTTTCTAGAATTTCTGATGCCATGAATTTTTCAAAGCTGGGATCCATCTCGATCATGCCTTCTTCTGATAAATAGCTGAGATCATCATGCAGCTCGTGAGAAGTACGAATCATCACGTCTAAACTGTTAAAGTCATCTCTAATTTTATTGATCAGTTCTGGTAGGTTAGTTATATCGTCAGCATCGTCATGCTTAATTACTCTGGCCAACTTGTGAGCTTTGGCCTCGTTCATGGCACGAACACCTACAATCTCTGTGACGTAACGGTAAAACGAAGAGAGGTCAGTATGGCCGAGCATCCATGCAATAGTAGTAAGCTTGTTGTTGTCAGATGAGTTGAAAAAAAGTAACGCAAAAAATCGACGCAAGCCGTGAGGGCGGAGATAGTGCCTGCGCTTTATTTCATTTGTGTCAATAAAACAGTGAGTTTCAATGAAGTCGCATGCTATTTCGAGATAGTTATATATGCCACTGCGTGATAGTTGACTCACTTGTCCTGTCATGCGGCCTACGCTAAGGAGGAGTCGTGGAGTGTTAACGAGCTTGTGTTCTGATAAAAGTGAATGAAACTTAATAAGTTTGTACAGCATCTTGGCAGCTATTCGAGGTATCGGGCGTTTAAGGGTTTGGCGATAAGCACCTGCACCAGATTTTGCACCCTCAAATACGATCCAGAATTGAGTGTCAGAGTTCTCGTAGGGATTTTCAGCTGGATAAAGGCAAGTGGTCGCGTCCAGGTTCGCCACTTCCTTTACTCTGCGAGCGGCAAGGCCAAACGTGGTAAGGCAAATGCAGCCAATCAGTACCTGGTAAAGCTCGCATATGCCTTTTCCCATCCTAAGCTCTTGATAAAAAAAATCACCGCTTCGGGTAAGAGACCATCTGTCATAGGTGTAATGCTCCTCCATTTCCGATCGCATATCATCTGAAAGATTGTCAAGTATTTTTGAGCCATCAGTACGTTTTACCATGTTTTTTAGATGAATAAATACATGGCATAGAATGAAGTCACAGTGCTCTATCATGAACTCGAATGATGACTTTAACGCGTCCGAGATAGTTTCAGTTGGCGCAACTATGAAACGCCCATCTGGCTTGATTGTGCAGCCTCTCATAATGGATCTTGGTGTTAGCGAAAAAATCGCACTTCGATTTATGTAGAATTTCTCGTTCGTGTGGGCGGTTGCTTTACGTAGCGTTGATATATATCTATCTAGATTGTTGTAAGTCACTCCTTCCGTATAGTTGAGTCTGGTTTCCGATGCCAGATACTCGGAGCTATACTCTTCTTCGCCTATATCAAGATCTTCGAATCGGTTGGGGCGTTGGCGGGAGCCATGCAGAGTATTTTTGTATAGAGCCTCTAGGAGTTTTCTGGTCCTGAATTTGAGGGCCCCTCGGTTCGGCGTATACCATCCTTTTCGCCAAAAAATGTAATGTGCAAATACAATTTCTTGGTTGGTTAAGTTTAAGCTGCGCATGTGCGCGCCAGGTACGGAACACATCCATTCATTCCGCTCTATAGTTTCTGCGAAGTCTTTTTGGTCAATTTTTTGTATTTCGGTTCGAATATAAGTTTCGGTCATGGAATGGAATTTATAAACAGACTCGCACACGGGCAAGTCGGCTGCTGAGATCAGGAACTCTTCATAGTGTCGCTCTCCAATGAGTCCCAATCCATATTCGCAAATTTGGAACCGCTCTGCATTCAATATAATCCAGTCGATAGTGTAGAGGACGCGTGTTAACTCAGCTTGCGCATACAAAGGTTTAAAGAAACTCCCGTTGTATCTGGGGTGTACTTGAGCCGCAATCCAAAATTTAAAGAAATCTAAAAGCTCCCTGTTTTTACCTTGAGTGAGTAGAAGTCCATTTGGAAGTCGGACATTGAAATCTATCGTTCGTGTAATGATATTCCCTTCGCCGTCATCGAGTTCTTGCTTCCAGATATCCAAAAGATAGTGCGTGTCTTTAGAGAACCAATAGGGGCGGTATATGGGCGCCCCAACAGTTAAGGTAGAGAATACCTCAGCTCGAATATGCTCGGGCGTTTCCCACTCATCACTGGCATGAAAAGCCTTAAGCAGGCGTTGTGCGTTCTCTATTGATAAAGCCGAGGCAGTTTTATCTTTAGGATTCTTCATAAACTGATCCAATGAGCTTCTTGGTGATAGAGAGGTCGCTGCGCGAATTTTTTAAAAGATAGGCCGCTGCTTGTGAACAATAAGTTCCAATCTGCCCTTCACTAGCTAAACTTGAAGCTGTCTTAACGAGCGATGCCACCCTAAACCAAACCAACGCTGTCTTGGTGATGACTCGTTTTTTTTGCAGCCCTTCTATCACTAAATCGTATATAGAGAGTAGTATTAATATTTTCTCCTTGTTCAGGCTGATGTATATACGGTCGCTCTGCTGTGGCTTGCTATCCTTAGTGGAGTGGCTTGGAATTTTTTTGCTAAAGTCTAATTCGAAATCTGAGCGCGTATTTCGCAGGAACCAATCAAGCTCATTTTCCGTGCTGAAGTCGATGCAGTCCAACAAGTGCCTGCTGGTTTTCATTACTTCGTAGATAATGGCGTTTTGGAACTGCCGTATCCATCGCTCCATTACAAAGTATCGGACCTCCGGAGGTATGTACTCTTCAACTAATCTCTTGCTGCGTTTTGAATGCCCTGCTGCAACAGAAACCTCTGTCTCGCTGAGGGTTTCCAAAAATCTAATGACGAGTTGATCGGCCCTGATACTGCGGGGGGTTAGTCGCGATAATTGTGCTGATCTGTAGCTTGGTTGTATTTCTCCAAAATGTTGCGCTAGATTTTTTATGAATGAAGTTTTTTGAGGCAAGTTTTTTAGATTCGGTATATTCGTCATTTTTTGAGGTGAGCTGAAACCCTTGCGACAGCTTATCAGTAACATTCTCCAATCCGGATCGTTTATCTTTTGCAAGTGAAGGCGTGCATGGCTCGTAAGCTTTATGATCGCTTTGAATAGCTTGGCGGATTGGTTGTCAAGATAGATTGCCTGAATTTTTTTTGCTCTTTCTTTTCTACTGCGTGCGACATAGCCATTATTCGCCTGAGTGAATCCAGTCATCCTTCCTTTCAGGTTATACAGCTCCAAATTTGTAAACCACGAGGGGGTGATGTTGGGGTTGTATAAAATGATCAGGTAGATGAATGGTAAAAGTGTAGTCGACCGTAGCATGTAAAGATTTTCTTGGAGCTTTTCTGAGCCCAGTTTTGTTTCGGCAATCAAGTCATTGGAGCAATAAGGGCTGCGATGCCAGGTCGCGGCTATGTCTTTATTTGAGTAATCCAGATTGTGAGTTAGTCCGTCAAAGCTCGTTATCACTTTTCCCTGGCGACGGAGGTTGTTGAAACGTCTGAGGCGAACGAGTTCTTGTGCGCAAGTCTGCCTGCAAGCGGCGATAATCGATTTTCTGTTTTTTTGGAGGAGAAACTTTAATTCATCGAGAGCTTCGTCTGTGTTTAATGTCAAAGGGATTTTGGTGAAAGTTTTATTGTACTCCATATCCTTGCTATGAATTGCTGTGGTATATGTCGGGGTGAGGATTGGATGGGCGGGTTTCGCAATAAATTCAGATTCGCAAAAAACATTTTTGAATACTTTTACAGTTCTGCTCCAGGTGGCATAGTAGTTTTGGATATCATTTTTTGATGTTATTGTGTGAAGTAATCCGTATGTGAAACAGTATTCGGCAAATGCATTAACCTTGTTAGGGTTTAATAGTGCGTTGAGGCTGTCTCTGTTTTTATAGATTAAACACATCATTTTGATGATAAATCTAATAAGGGCCGTATAGCCAGAAACCGAGTGGTGTGCGTATTTTCGCAATTTCTCGTTCATTCGAGCTATCAGGTACTCAGTAGTTTTGGTACCGTAGAGACTTTGAAATTCAGCCAGATTTATAAAGGTTTTTGTGTTGTTGCGGCTTGTGATAAACCATCCCTGATAGAATTTTATCTTTTCCAGGCTCTTCGTTTGAGACTCATAAAATGCCACGGAGTCGTTCACACGATTTGATGATTCATTTTGTCTTGTTCGGGAGGCTGTTAACGGAAATTTTAAACATTTAGACAGCGTGCGTAGTATTTCAGAGTAGATTGATGATATTACTCTTTTGCTGTATTTTGTGTGCTCAATCAAGAACCCTTCAAATCCTCTTATTGCTCTTTCGGTTGTCCTCTCAGACGTCAGATCCTTGGGTTCAAGACGTCGATCGACAATATCAAGGAATGCGCTCAGCAATGAAATTGCCCGTCCCCATTTCCTACTGTCATCACGGTACTGTACTTTGCCTACTTCAAGCGCAACTAGTACTTCTTTGCTGATGGCGGCTATGGGGAACTCAGAGATATAGAATGTGCTAATCATGTCTAGGCGCATGCGAAGGTTTCGACCTAGAAAACAACATGATTAGTATCTTCGTCAAGGTATAATTTTTTCCTTGATTTGAAGTGTTTGGCAAGGTATTTGCTGAAGTTTTTTTTGTTTTTTTTGTTTGATTTTTATTATATTCAAGAAGTGTAAGTTTGAGATGGTTTTTGGTGCATGACACGTCGGATTCTGTACTGTCGAACTACTAGGTTACTGTGGGTTTTTATGTGCCTAAGGGTTGGCTGTGATTTTTTGTTGTATTGTTTTTTTGTTTGACGGTATTTTTGTCACTGTGACAGATTTCTAAAATTGATGATCGTCAAAATTTTTTCTATCTGTTTGTTCTCCTTTGGAGTCGAATTTCCAGGGGCTATCTTGGGTTTTGATTATTTTCGTGAATTGGAAAATGAGCGATATCCAGGATGTCGCCGATCAAACCCAGCAGATCGTTGGCCGAATGGTGGGCGACTTCCAGCGCGGGGCGGTCCGGTTTGCCCTGCTCGGCGCGCTTCAAGGCCAGCTCCAGCATGCCGATGAGAGCGTTCATCGGCGTACGGATCTCATGGCTGATGGTGGCCAGGAACGTGCTCTTGGCCCGGTTGGCGTCATCGGCCTGCTGCTTGGCCAGGCGCAGGTCCTGGACCAGGTTGCGGCGTTCGCTGATGTCGATCCAGCCGCCGATGATTCCTTGCATTTCGCCTACCGAATCGCGGTAGGGCAGGATCCAGTGATAGATCGTCAGGTCGCGGTCTTTCAGGTGCAAGGGTCGATCGAGTATCAAGGGTGTTCCCTGCGCCATCACCCGCTGGTAGTCGTCCTGCACCTGTTGGGTATAGTCACAGTCGCTGTAGGGGGCGTCTTCCAGGCGTTTGCCCAGCACCTGTTCGCGGCTGGCACCGACGGCTTGCAGATAGCTGTCGTTGCAGCTTTGCAGGCGTCCCTCGCGATCGCGCACATACATGGGGTGGGGCGTGCCGTTGAGCAGGGCACCCATGAACTCCAGCTGGTCGTTCAGCGCCCGTTCGGCCCGCTGACGTTGTTTGATCTGACGGCGCAGCCGGGCATTCCATACCAATGCGAGCACCAGCAGGATCGCGATCACCCCGACCACCTGCAGGATCACCCGGCGGTAGCTGCGCCAGTAGGCATCGTCACGCAGCCCATGGTCGCGCCAGCGGCTGTTGATCACCCCCAATTCTTCTGGCGAGATGCTCAGCAACGCCTTGTCGAGGATCGAACCCAGCTCACTGGCGTCGGGGGCGGTGGCCATGGAAAAGGCCGCGGGTTCCGTGCCGACCGTGCTGCGGATGACCAGGTCGTTGCTGGTGGCGAGCATGTGGTTGGCGTCGATCAGGGTAGCGATCGCCGCATCCACCGCGCCGCTGGCGAGCAGCACCATGGAGTAATAGGTGCTTTCGGTGGCAACCTGGTGGATCCGCGGGTGGCGAGCTGCAAGCAGGGCGGCCACGGTGCTGTCGCGGGGAACGGCGACCCGCTTGCCCTTGAGTTGCTTGAGGCTGTTGGGTTGGCCGGTGCCGGTATGGGTGACCAGCACATAGGCGCTCTCCAGATAGGGGCGGCTGACCTGCAGCGGGTTGCCCTGGCGTGCCTCGGTGGACAGGCTGGCGATGATATCGGCACGACCGGACTCGAGCTGATCGATCATGTCGCCGTCGCCACTGGCGCGGCGGATCTCGAAGCGCAGGCCAGTGCGCAGGCGAATGAGCTCAAGCAGGTCGGCGACTATCCCCCGCAGGCGACCATTGCTGTCGAAGAACGTCAGTGGCGCCGCCGTGTCGTTGACCACCACGCGCATGATCGGGTGTTGGCTCAGCCACTGCTCCTCGCGTGTCGACAACTGCAGCTTGCGGTCGGTCAGCAGGCTGCCGCTGCTTGCGCTCCAGCGTTTGAAGATATCGTTGCGGGTGGCGCTGGACTGCGCGTCAAGCGCGGCATCCACCAGGGACTGGAGGATAGGCTCGCCCTCACGCATGGCAAAGCTGAAGCCTACGGCCTCGTGCTTGCCGAAGTTGGCCATGCGCACATGCGGCAAGTGACCCTGGCTGATCAGGTAGTGAGTGGAGATGGTGTCGCCAATGAACACGTCGGCCTGTTCGAAGGCTACCGCATTCAGGGCCTGGGTGGATGACTCGAAGGTCAGCAGTTCGGCCTTGGGGTAGTTGGCGTGGATTTCCCCGGGCGGCAGGTAGTGATACAGCATGCTCAGGCGCATGCCCGCCAGGCCGGTGTCCAGTGCGCGGCTTTCGTCCTCGCGGGTCACCAGCACGGGTTGGTCAATGGCATAGGGGCGTGACAGCGCCAGGCCCTGAGTGACGGCTTCATAGCCGTTGGCGCTGCCCAGCAGGTCGATATGGCCGCTCTTGAGCGCCGCGACCGCCGCCGGGCGGCTGGGAAAGCGCTGCACACGGACAGGCAGGCCCAGGGCGCTGCCGATCAAGCCGGCGTAGTCGGCGGTCAACCCTTGGTATTCGCGCCCACCCGTGGCGATATCGAAGGGGGGATAGTCGGGCGCCGAGGTGCCCAGCACCAGCTCCTTGCGCTCTGCGAGCCAGTCGCGCTGGGCCGCTGTCAAGGGCGGCCGGACCGACGTCGGTGCCGAGCGGCTGAGCAAGGTGTAGGTGCGCCCCAGGTCGACGGTCACGCTGCCACCTTGCTGCGGCGTGCCCAGGCAGAGCAGCAATACAGCGATGTACCTCCACGTCATCATTTCAGACCAGTGCGTTGCGCTTGGCGACGTCGATCAACTCTACCAATGTGCTGGCGCGCAATTTGTGCATGAGGCGCTTCTTGTAGGTGCTGACGGTCTTGTTGCTGAGGAACATGCCCTTGGCAATTTCCTTGTTGCTGCGGCCCTGGGCAAAAAGTTGCAGGACCATCAATTCCCGGTCGTTGACCTGACGGAACAGTTCCAGCTCCTGGTTGCTGCCTGTCGGCGGTGGATTGAGTGCCTGGCTGGGAAAGTAGTTGTAGCCGGACAGCACGGCCTTGATGGCGCTGAGCAGCTCACTGAGGTCTTCCTGCTTGCACACATACCCGGCCGCGCCGGAGTGCATGCAGCGTACGGCGAACAGTGCCGGCGATTGCGCGGTCAGCACCAGGACTTTCAGCTGGATGGCCATGGCCTGCAGGCGTGAAAGCATTTCCAGGCCATCGAGCTTGGGGATGCTGATGTCCAGTATGACCAGGTCCGGCGGGGTCTCGCGGATAAGCTGCATGGCGTCAACGCCATTGTCCGATTCACCGACCACCCGATATCCCTGGTTCTCCAGCAACATCCGTATCGCCAAGCGTATAACGGGATGGTCATCAACAATAAAGACTGAGTGCATATTCAACATTCCAGGCTGCAGGTGAAGGCAGCCGGCACATTAGCTCAGATGCATGGCGGCGGGCAGGGAAGTAGGTGCCAAATGCGGGATATAGGAATTAACTTACAGCGCTCGCGAAACTTTGCTACGAGAGATGTAGATGTTGGCAGGTTTTTATCAGGAGTTGATAACTTTTGCGGGGATGGGAAGCTGGCAAGTTTATTTGTAAAAAATATCATAGGAAATTTCATACAAATTAAACATGGGTGGCAAACATTCGTCTGCCACCCCGTTTTTTCTATTTCGGGCTGGAGCGCCCGGTCATTTCCAGGGCCATTTCACTGGCGTAGCTGTCGGTCATGCCGGCAATGAAGTCGATCATGCGCAGGAATGCGCCATGCAGCGAACCATGCGGGTCGGGGGCGTTGTTGCCGATCAGGTCCAGCACACGCCGGCTCTTGAACGATGGCGTGCGCCCACCGTGCTGCTCCAGGGCCGCGCCACAGAAGGTGTTGAGCAGGATCTCCAGGGTCGTGTAGGCGCCGATCTCGTGCAGGGTCTTGCGCTTGTCCTGGAAGATCTTCTTGCGCGCCATGTCCTTGGCCTGGAGCACGCAGCGTTGCGCCGGGCCGTGCATGTGCTCCACCAGGTCACCGGCCAGGCGGCCGGCAAGCAGGGCCTGCTGTTGTTCGACGAAAGCCTGGGCGGCGGCATTGGTCAGGTGCTCGATGGCCTTGCCGCGCAGGATCGCCAGCTTGCGCCGACGTGACTCGCCCGCGCCCAGCAGGCGGTAGGTTTCCGGCAGGTCGTCACCCACCAGGTCCAGCAGCAGCGCCTCGACTTCGGCATACTGCAGCAGGTCCATCTCCAGGCCGTCCTCGAGGTCGATCAAGGCATAGCAGATGTCGTCCGCGGCCTCCATCAGGTACACCAGGGGATGGCGCGCCCAGCGCTGGTGTTCGAGCTGGGGCAGGCCGAGCTTGCCGGCGATCTGCTCGAGCAGCCCCAGTTCGCTCTGGTAGCAGCCGAACTTGTGCTTCTTGTAGCCCAGGGCATCGGCGTGGCGCGCGGCCCAGGGGTACTTGAGGTAGGCACCGAGGGTTGCGTAGGTCAGGCGCATGCCACCATCGAACTGGTGGTATTCGAGCTGCGTGAGGACACGAAACCCTTGGGCGTTGCCTTCGAAATTGAGGAAGTCGCCGCGCTGCTCGTCGCTCATGTCGTCCAGCCAGCCACGCCCGGCAGCCTGTTGGAACCAGTGGCGAATGGCGTCCTCGCCCGAGTGGCCGAACGGCGGGTTGCCGATGTCGTGGGCCAGGCAGGCCGACTGCACGATCATTCCCAGGTCGCTGGGTTCGCACCAGTCCGGCAGTTGGCCGCGCAGGGTCTCGCCGACACGCATGCCCAGCGAGCGGCCGACGCAGCTGACTTCCAGGGAGTGGGTGAGGCGGGTGTGGATGTGGTCGTTGCTGGACACCGGATGCACCTGGGTCTTGCGCCCCAGGCGGCGGAAGGCGCCGGAGAAGATGATGCGGTCGTGGTCCTTGTGGAAAGGGCTGCGCCCGAGTTCCTCGGGGCTGTAGAGGGCCTTGCCCAGTCGTTCGCGGGTCAGCAGGGTTTGCCAGTCCAAGGCGTTTTCTCCCATCGTCGAGTCGGGATAGCTTCCTGTGTCCGGCGCGCCCGCGCAAGGGCCGGGCGCGCTCGGGCTTCAGCGGCGGCGGCTGCCGAGGAACAGGCGGATCAAGGGGGCCAGGCTGGCGCCCAGGCGCACCAGGCGCGTCAGGTTGCCGCTGCGCACGCCCTTGCCGGTGAGAAAGCCCAGGGCGACCACGGCGCCAATGCCCCACAGCGAGCCGTGCTTGACCCCCAGGCCTTCACCGAACGAGCCGCCCATGCCGCGCAGGCGGCGGACCGGTTCGAGCAACTGCCCGGATTCGTGGCGGATTTCCTGGCGGTGCATTTCCATGCGCAGGCGCAGCAGCGCCTTGCGCAGCTCCCGTGGGTTACGGGTGTTGGGTAGTTCTGGCAGGCTCATGGCAGCAGGCGCTCCCGATCTTTGGCCAACTCCTCGAGGGTGGCATTGAACGGCGAGGATTCGTCGAACACCGCGGCCTTCAGGCGCAGGCCGCAGTACAGCGCGGCGACCCCGTAGAACACGCACAGGCCGATAATCCCGGCCAGGCGGTAGCTGTCCCACAGCAGCACCAGCACCAGCCCCGACAGGGCGGTCAGCAGCAGCAGGGCGAACACCAGCGCCAGGCCGGCGAACAGCAGCAGGCTCAAGGTGCGGGCCTTCTGCTCCTGCAACTCGATACCGAACAGCTCGATATGGCTGTGCAGCAAGCCCAGCACGGCCGCGCCCAGGCGCCTGCCGGAGGCGCCCGTGCCGATGGCTTCGTTGTCCATGAAGGTTCCTCAGCGCTTGGCCAGCAGGCCGATCAGCAGGCCGACGCCGGCGGCGATGCCGATAGCCTGCCACGGGTTCTCCTGCACGTACTGCTCGGCGCTGCCCAGGGCCGCCTGGCCACGGGCGCGCACCGAGTCCTGGGTCAGTTGCAGGGTTTCACGAGCCTGGACCAGGCGATCGTGGATCTGCTCGCGCAGTTCATCGGCCTGGTCGCCGGCCAGGTTGGCCGTGTCGGCCAGCAGTTTTTCGGTGTCGCGGACCAGGGCCTGGAAGTCAGCCATCAGTATGTCTTGTGCAGTCTTTGCCGATTTGCTGGCCATAGGTGGGCCTCTCCCTGTGGATGTGTGTGGTATTTCGAGTAAGCGGTGGCGTGGAAGGTTCAGCGGGATGTGTTGGTACAGCGCTTGCTAAAAAACGGTGCGTGTCCGCCGAGGCGTGCGCCGACATCAGGCGCCCTTGCTGCAGATACCGCTAAACCTTAACCCAATCCACGACAAACCCAAGAAAAAACCACGCAGGCCCCGCCCGGCTCACCGAAATTGGGCAGCGGCCTGGCACCGATGCGGTGCATGGATGCCGGTTCTTGAACTGTCCTGGTGCCTTTTTGCAGGTCTGCCATTACATGGAAAACACGCACAGCGCGATGGACTCCCTGGTCCACGGCTCCAACACTTTGTTCATCCTCATGGGCGCGATACTGGTCCTGGCCATGCATGCGGGGTTCGCCTTTCTCGAAGTCGGCACAGTGCGGTACAAGAATCAGGTCAACGCCCTGTCGAAGATCCTCAGCGACTTCGCCATCTCGGCGCTGGTGTACTTCTTCGTCGGTTACTGGATCGCCTATGGCGTGAGCTTCTTGCAGCCGGCGGCGGCGCTGGCCAGCGACCATGGCTACGCGCTGGTCAAATGCTTCTTCCTGCTGACCTTCGCCGCGGCGATTCCGGCAATCATTTCCGGCGGTATTGCCGAACGCGCGCGCTTTGCGCCGCAACTGTGCGCGACGGCGTTGATCGTGGCGTTCATCTATCCGTTTTTCGAAGGCATCGTGTGGAACGGCAACTTCGGCTTGCAGGCTTGGTTGCAAACGCGCTTCGGTGCGCCGTTCCACGACTTTGCCGGCTCCGTGGTGGTGCACGCCATGGGGGGCTGGCTGGCGCTGGCGGCGGTGTTGCTGCTGGGGGCGCGCCGCGGCCGTTATCGCGATGGCCGGCTGGTGGCGTTCGCCCCCTCGAGCATTCCGTTCCTGGCGCTGGGGTCGTGGATCCTGATCATCGGCTGGTTCGGCTTCAATGTCATGAGCGCGCAGACCCTGCAAGGGGTGAGCGGGCTGGTGGCGATCAATTCGCTGATGGCCATGGTCGGGGGCACCCTGGCGGCATTGCTGGCCGGGCGCAACGACCCCGGTTTCCTGCACAACGGCCCGCTGGCCGGCCTGGTGGCGGTGTGCGCAGGTTCCGACCTGATGCACCCTGTGGGGGCGCTGGCCACCGGCCTGGTGGCAGGCGGGCTGTTCGTCTGGTGCTTCACTGCCGCGCAGAACCGCTGGAAGATCGACGACGTGCTGGGGGTATGGCCGCTGCACGGCCTGTGCGGCGTTTGGGGCGGCATCGCCTGCGGCGTGTTCGGGCAGGTGGCCCTGGGAGGGCTGGGCGGTGTCAGCCTGGTCAGCCAACTGCTGGGCAGCCTTGCGGGTGTGCTGGTGGCACTGATCGGCGGCTTTGCTGTGTATGGTCTGCTCAAGGTGCTGCATGGTTTGCGCTTGAACCATGAACAGGAGTTCCAGGGCGCGGACCTGGCGGTGCATCGCATCGGCGCCACCAGCCAGGATTGAGGCAGGTCAGGTGCACGCAGGCGCAGGCGGACCTAGAATGAGCATCCCTTCCTGCGATTTTGCGGATAGACGCATGCTGCCTGAAACCCAATTGTTCGGCACCCTCGGGTGCCATCTGTGCGAAGTGGCCGAAGCGTTGCTGATGCCATTCGTCGAGCACGGCTTGCTGGTCGAACTGGTCGATATCGCCGACAGTGAGGTGCTGTTCGAACGTTACGGGCTGATCATTCCGGTATTGCGCCGTTGCGATACCGGTGCCGAGCTGGGTTGGCCGTTCGATGCCGAGCAGATAGTGGCCTTCCTCGGCTGAGTCGCGCATTGACGGCACCCGCTTCGCTTCGTATGCTGTATATAAATACAGTATCCCGAGGTAAGTCATGCTCAATGTCGAGCAACTCAAGTACAGCATCAATCACATGGCGCCCGAGCGTGTGTGCGAGGCGGTGCTGGAACTGCGCCTCGATGGCATCGTCACCGACGAGCGCACTCCGTTCGGCAAGGTCCATTTCAACACCTGCTTTGCCGAGATCGAGGCGCTGTTCCAGCGTGCCGGCTTCCACCGCCCGCTGGATGTCGTGGGCTACCAGGGGCTGAGCTACGCCCTCTACGATCCGGGTCGCTGGGACGCGGTGCAGGTACTGCGTTGGCTGAAGGCGCGCTGCGAGCCGGCCTGCGAGGCTGGTTGAGGGGCGGGGGGTAGGAGATAATGTCCGCCCACGCAGAACCGAGCCCGATGATGACCACGCCTTTCGACCCCGCCCAACAGCAAGCCAGCACTGTATGCCTGCCGCCTGGGCCCTGGGCAAACGTGCTCGACTGCCTGTGCGAGCATTTCAAGGGCATCAGCCGCGAACAATGGCTCGACCGCTTCGCCCGAGGGCGGGTATTGAATGCCGAGGGCCAGCCGATTGCAGCGGACACTCGCTATCGTCGGGGCATGCGCCTGCACTATTTCCGTGAAGTACCCAATGAAAGGGTGATCCCGGTGCAGGAAGAAATCCTGCATGTGGATGAGCACCTGGTGGTAGCGGACAAGCCGCATTTCCTGCCTGTGACGCCCACCGGCGAGTACGTCGAGCAGACGCTGCTGCGCCGGCTGATCCGGCGCCTGGACAACCCGCATCTGGTGCCGCTGCATCGCATTGACCGACACACGGCTGGGCTGGTGCTGTTCTCTGCCAACCCTCAGAGCCGTGGCGCCTATCAGCGCCTTTTTCCCGAGCGGCGTATCGACAAGCACTACCAGGCCATTGCCGCGGCGATGCCGCAGCATGACTACCCGCTGGTGCATCGCAGCCGCCTGGTGCATGGCGAACCGTTCTTCCGCATGCATGAGGTCGAAGGGGTCGACAACAGTGAAACCCATGCCTGCGTACTGGAAAAGCAGGGCGAACTGTGGCGCTACGGCCTTTCACCGGTCACCGGCAAGACTCACCAGTTGCGCGTGCACATGGCGGCGCTCGGGGCGGGGATCTGCAACGATCCGTTCTATCCGCAGCTGGTCAACGAGCAGGATGATTACGCACGGCCACTCAAGCTGCTGGCCCATAGCCTGCGTTTCGAGGATCCGTTGACGGGTGAGGTACGTTACTTCGAGAGCCGGCTGGCGCTCGACTGGTAAAAGCATCGCCGGCAAGTCGGCTACCACAGAAATGGCGCTTGGCCTGAGGGCGGCGCGGTCAGTGTGGGAGCCGGCTTGCCGGCGATGCGCCGCTTAAGCGGCGCCTTTTGTCATCAGCGGTTGAAACGCTCCACCAGCGAGTACTGGGTCCCCGCAGTGCTGGTCAGCTCTTCGCTGAGCAGCGCCGAGCGCTGGGCCTGGCCGGCGGTCTGGTCGGCGAGGTCGGCGATGGTGCTGATGTTGCGGCTGATCTCCTCGGCCACCGCGCTCTGCTCTTCGGTGGCCGCGGCGATCTGGGTCGCCATGTCGGTGATGTTGGCCACGGCCTCGCTGATACCCACCAATGCCTGGTCGGCCTGCATGACCCGCTCGACGCCTTCCTGGGCCTGGCGATGGCCGGATTCCATGGTCTGCACCGCGTTGTTGGCGGTCTGTTGCAGCTTGGCGATCAGGGTGTGGATCTGCCCGGTGGACTCGGCGGTTCGCTGGGCCAGTTGGCGGACCTCATCGGCCACCACGGCGAAGCCGCGCCCCATCTCCCCGGCGCGGGCCGCTTCAATGGCAGCGTTGAGCGCCAGCAGGTTGGTCTGGTCGGCGATACCCTTGATCACATCTACCACGCCGCCAATCTCGTCGCTGTCCTTGGCCAGCTGGGTGACGGTCAGCCCGGTTTCGCCCACGGCAGCCGACAGACGTTCGATGGCGTCACGGGTTTCGCCGGCAATATTGCGGCCCTGGCTGGTCAGGCGATTGGCCTCCTGCGTCGCGTCTGCGGTGCGCTGGACATGGTTGGCCACTTCCTGGGTAGTGGCGGCCATCTGGTTGACGGCGGCGGCCACCTGCTCGGTCTCCACGCGCTGGCGCTCCAGGCCCGAGGAACTCTGGTGGGCGAGGGTGTCGGACTGGCGGGCCTGGTCGCTGAGCTGCTCGGCGCTGTCCTGCAGGCGGGTCAGGCAGGTCTTCATCCGTGCGTCCTGGCTGAGCATGGCCATTTCCAGGCGTGCCTGAACGCCGCGGCTGTCGGTGTACATCTGCGCGATCAGCGGGTCGGAGGTGGTCTGTTCTGCCAGGCGCAGCAGGCGCTTGAGGCCGCGTTGCTGCCAGCTCAGGCCGAGCAGGCCCAGCGGCACCGACAGGCCGGCGGCCAAGGCGAAGCCCCAGGAGTGGCCCAGCCAGTTGCCGATCAGGAAACCGACCTGGCTGATCAGGATGAACGGCAACCAGTCCTGCAGCACCGGCAGCCACTTGTCACGTTTCGGGATGGCCGACTTGCCCTGGTTGATGCGATGGTACAGCGCCTCGGCGCGGCGGATCTGCTCAGCGGTGGGCTTGACCCGCACCGACTCGTAGCCGACCACCTGGTTGTTGTCGAAGATCGGTGTGACGTAGGCATTGACCCAGTAGTGGTCGCCCGACTTGCAGCGGTTCTTGACGATACCCATCCACGGCAGGCCCTGTTTGAGGGTTTGCCACATATGGGCGAATACGGCTGACGGGACGTCGGGGTGACGCACCAGGTTGTGCGGTGCGCCCATCAGGTCCTCGCGGGAGAATCCGCTGATCTCGATGAAGGCATCGTTGCAGTAAGTGATCACGCCTTTGGCGTTGGTGGTGGAGATCAACCGCTGCTGGGCAGGGAAAGTCCGTTCTCTCTGGGTAATCGGCTGGTTGTTACGCATTGGCTGTTCAATCCGCAAGGCTTTCGACGGGTATCGGCAAGCCTCTGGTTTTATTGAATGAATATTTGACTGCCTTGATCTGGGGCAAGGTGCCATCAGTGTGGTTGAGCTATCGCAGCCGACCTGATCGCAGCCATTGCCTTCAATATTGCAGTTTTCTTTATAAAAGATGACGTTTAGGTCTGATCATGACCGATTGTTCAGCTCGGGGCCAGCATCGGGTAGCTGAACAGGGTGAAGTGCGCCAGGTTGACGCAGGTGTGGCACAGCACCGCCGCTGCCAGCCCGCCATGGCGATAGGCCAGACCATACCCCACCCCGGCCAGGGTGGCCAGGTAGAACCACTGCCAGCCGCCGGCCAGGTGCGCGAGGCCGAACAACAGCGCGGCCACCAGCAGCGCCAGCCCCTCATGTTTGAACAGACGTTGCAGGCCGCCCTGGATGTAGCCACGGAACAGCAGTTCCTCGGTCAGGCTCACCAGCAGCAGGTTGTTGGCCAGCCACAGCCAGGCCTGGTCCGGCCATTTCGGTGCCCAGGCAACCAGGCCCAGGGCCGAGGCACCACCCAGGCAGGCGAGCAGGGTAAGGGGAAGGATCAGCGCCAGGCTCATGGCCAGGCCGCGACCGCGCAGCATTACCAGCCAAGGGCAGGCCAGCAGCAGCCACAGGCCGATCAGCGGCTTGTCCAGGTTCAGGTACATGGAGAAGGGCACCGCGCCTTCGCTGAGGACGGCCTTGTCGATGACGCGAGCGCCATGGAAACCGGGCAGCCAGTGCAGCGCGAGGGCGATGCCCAGGAGGATGAACAGCAGATGGCCGAGGCTTTGTTGCCAGCGCACCGGACGGCGGGCGAGCAGGGCACTGCACAGCAGCGCGAGCAAGGCGGGCAGGGCGGCGAGGCCGAGGCTGCCGTAGGTCAGGGCGATCGCATAGCCGAGGGCAAGCAGGAGCAGGGCGATCCAGTGGAGAAGAGGCATGGTGTTTCCTTAGTGCCGGTGAATCAGAGGAGGGTAGGACTCCTCGTCTGGCCTTCAGGACACCTGAAACCACCCGCGCGGGGCAAGCCCCCACATTGCGTGGGAGCGGGCTTGCCCCGCGAAGGGGCCTTACCCTGCGATCAATTGCCGCAGCACATAATGCAGGATCCCTCCCGACTTGAAGTACTCCACCTCATTGAGGGTGTCGATCCGACACAGGACCTCGATCTGCTCCTGGCGCCCGTCTTCGCGAGTGATGCGCAGCGGCAGGCTCATGCCCGGGCGGATCTGCGCATCAGTCAGCCCCAGCACATCGATGCGCTCGCTGCCGGTCAGCCCCAGGCGCTTGCGGTCGTCCCCTGCCTTGAACTGCAGTGGCAGCACGCCCATACCCACCAGGTTGGAGCGGTGGATGCGTTCGAAACTCTCCGCCAGCACCGCCTTGACCCCCAGCAGGTTGGTGCCCTTGGCCGCCCAGTCGCGGCTGGAGCCGGTGCCGTATTCCTGCCCGGCGATCACCACCAGCGGCGTGCCATCCTGCTGGTAACGCATGGCGGCATCGTAGATCGACAGCTTTTCACCGCTGGGCACGTACAGGGTGTTGCCGCCTTCCTCGCCGCCAAGCATCTCGTTGCGGATGCGGATGTTGGCGAAGGTGCCGCGCATCATCACTTCATGGTTGCCGCGACGCGAACCGTAGGAGTTGAAGTCGCGCGGTTCCACGCCCTTGCCGCGCAGGTAGCGGCCGGCCGGGCTGTCGGCCTTGATGTTGCCGGCCGGGGAAATGTGGTCAGTGGTCACCGAGTCGCCGAGCAGGGCGAGGATGCGTGCGTTGCGCACATCACCGATCTCCGGCAATGGGCCGCCGATGTCATCGAAGAAGGGCGGGTGCTGGATATAGGTGGAATCGGCCTGCCAGACATAGGTCGCGGCCTGTGGCACTTCGATCGCCTGCCACTGGGCATCGCCGGCGAACACCTCGGCGTATTCCTTGTGGAACATGCGGGTGTCGACATTGCTGACCGCCTCGGCGATCTCCTGCTGGCTTGGCCAGATGTCGCGCAGGTAGACAGGCTTGCCGTCCTTGCCGGTGCCGAGCGGCTCCTGGCTGAGGTCGATGCGCACGCTTCCGGCCAGAGCATAGGCCACCACGAGCGGCGGCGAAGCCAGCCAGTTGGTCTTGACCAGCGGGTGTACCCGGCCTTCGAAGTTGCGGTTGCCCGATAGCACCGAGGCGACGGTGAGGTCGGCGCTGCCGATGGCCTGCTCGATGGCCTCGTCCAGGGGGCCCGAGTTGCCGATGCAGGTGGTGCAGCCATAACCGACCAGGTCGAAACCGAGCTGGTCGAGGTATTGTGTCAGGCCCGCGGCCTTGTAGTAGTCGGTGACCACCTTGGAGCCGGGGGCGAGCGAACTCTTCACCCAGGGCTTGCGCTGCAGGCCTTTCTCCACGGCTTTCTTCGCCACCAGCCCGGCGGCCATCATCACGCTGGGGTTGGAGGTGTTGGTGCAGGAGGTGATGGCGGCGATCACCACCGCGCCGTCGCGCAGGGTGTGGGTCTGGTTTTCGTGGGTGTAGTCGATCTCGCCAGCCTGGTCGGCATTGCCCACCGCCACGCCACCGCCGCCTTCGCTTTCCAGGCGGCCGACTTCCTTGGCCAGTGGTTTGGGCTGCAACTCGATGAAGTGGTCGAAGGCCTGGCGCACCTGGCCCAGGGCGACGCGGTCCTGCGGGCGCTTGGGCCCGGCCAGGCTGGCTTCCACATCGTTCATGTCCAACGCCAGGGTGTCGCTGAACAACGGCTCCTGGCCGGGCAGGCGCCATAGGCCCTGGGCCTTGCAGTAGGCCTCGACCAGTTGCACGGTCTCCTCGGGGCGGCCGGACAGGCGTAGGTAGTCGAGGGTCACCTGGTCGACCGGGAAGAAGCCACAGGTGGCGCCATACTCGGGGGCCATGTTGGCGATGGTGGCGCGATCGGCCAGCGGCAGGTCGGCCAGGCCGTCGCCATAGAACTCGACGAACTTGCCCACCACGCCCTTCTTGCGCAGCATCTGCGTGACTGTCAGGACCAGGTCGGTGGCGGTGATGCCCTCGCGCAGCTTGCCGGTGAGCTTGAAACCGATCACCTCGGGGATCAGCATCGATACCGGCTGGCCGAGCATGGCTGCCTCGGCCTCGATGCCGCCCACGCCCCAGCCGAGCACGCCCAGGCCGTTGATCATGGTGGTGTGCGAGTCGGTGCCGACCAGGGTGTCGGGGAAGGCATAGGTACGGCCGTCCTCTTCGCGGGTCCATACCGTGCGGCCCAGGTACTCGAGGTTGACCTGGTGGCAGATGCCGGTGCCCGGCGGCACCACGCGGAAGTTGTCGAAGGCGCTCTGGCCCCAGCGCAGGAAGGCGTAGCGTTCGCCGTTGCGCTGCATCTCGATGTCGACGTTCTGGGCGAATGCGGCCGGGGTGGCATAACGGTCGACCATCACCGAGTGGTCGATCACCAGGTCCACCGGCGACAACGGGTTGATCCGCTGCGGGTCGCCGCCGGCCTTGGCCATGGCCGCGCGCATGGCGGCCAGGTCGACCACCGCCGGCACGCCGGTGAAGTCCTGCATCAGCACCCGCGCGGGGCGGTACTGGATCTCGCGGTCGGAGCGACGCTCCTGCAGCCAGGCGGCGAGGGCGCGCAGGTCGTCACCGGTAACGGTCTTGCCGTCTTCCCAGCGCAGCAGGTTCTCCAGCAGCACCTTGAGCGACATGGGCAGGCGCTGCAGGTCGCCGAGCTGGTGGGCGGCGTCGGGCAGGCTGAAATAGTGGTAGGCGCGGTTGGCCACCTGGAGGGTCTTGAGGGTTTTCAGGCTATCGAGCGAGGGCATTTACAACTCCTTGTGCTCCGGTGCCCGGCGACTGCGGGTCGCTCGCCGGTATCACCGCTCTGGACCGGTCCGCACGGCACGGACCTGGCTGAACAGTCAGGTTAGACCGGTTTGCCGGCCCCGACCCTTTTCTGGACCGATGGGGCGTGTCGCTGGTTCCCGACTTCCTTTATCATTCGCCGCCCTGGCGCCGTCTGCGCCAGTGATGTGGAGTGAGAAATGAATACCCTGTTCATGCATTGCCGGCCCGGCTTCGAGGGCGAGGTCTGCGCCGAAATCAGCGAACACGCCGCCCATTTGGGCGTGCCCGGCTATGCCAAGGGCAAGCCGCAGAGTGCCTGCGCCGAGTTCGTCTGCACCGAGCCCGGTGGCGCCGAACGC
Organism: Pseudomonas sp. WC1; assembly: GCF_050586565.1. Lineage (NCBI taxonomy): Bacteria > Pseudomonadati > Pseudomonadota > Gammaproteobacteria > Pseudomonadales > Pseudomonadaceae > Pseudomonas > Pseudomonas sp. WC1. Next base: position 6,494 of record NZ_JBOBDQ010000024.1, on the reverse strand, counting down.
ATGATGCAGGCGCTGCGCTTCTCGCAGCTGATCTTCCCGCGCCAGTGGGCCCGCGGTATGTACGTCGAGTTGCCAGAGACCGACCGTATCAGCGTGCTGCTCGAGCACCTGGCCGGACTGCCGGTGTGCGGCAGCCTGTGGCTGGAGGTGCTCGACAGCAACGAGGGCAAGGAGCTGTCGACCTTCTGCCGCAAGTTCGAAGTGCCGCTGCGCAAGGCCCTGGAGAAGGCCGGCCGCCTGGTCGATGACGCCCGCCGTCCGCGCCTGCTGCTGACCTTCATCAGCGGCCGCCGGGTGTTCCTCGGCCTGGCCGAGGCCGACAACTCGGCGCTGTGGCCGATGGGCATCCCACGGCTGAAGTTCCCCCGCGAGGCCCCGAGCCGATCGACCCTCAAGCTCGAGGAAGCCTGGCACCAGTTCATCCCGCGCGAGCAATGGGACGCGCGCCTGAACGACGACATGACGGGTGTCGACCTGGGCGCCTCGCCCGGTGGCTGGACCTACCAGCTGGTCAAGCGTGGCATGCTGGTCACCGCCATCGACAACGGCCCGATGGCCGAGAGCCTTATGGATACCGGCCTGGTCACCCATCTGATGGCCGACGGTTTCACCTGGCAGCCGAAGCTGACGGTGGACTGGATGGTCTGCGACATCGTCGAGAAGCCGGCGCGCACCGCTTCGCTGATCGAGACCTGGCTGGGCGAAGGGCTGTGCCGCGAGGCGGTGGTCAACCTGAAGCTGCCGATGAAACAGCGCCATGCCGAGGTTCGCAAGCTGCTGGACCGTATCGAGGCTGGGTTCAAGGCGCGCAAGGTGAAGGTCTCGATCGCCTGCAAGCAGCTGTATCACGACCGTGAGGAAGTCACCTGCCACCTGCGCCGGCTGGACCTGAAGCCGCGCTGAGCCCATCGCGGGGCAAGCCCGCTCCCACGGTACCCGGCCCTTGTGGGAGTGGGCTTGGCGCCCCTCGGCCGATACGCCACAATGACGAGCATTTTGCGGAGCCTTTCATGACCGATTTCACCCACGACGCGATCCTCGACGCTACCGGCCTGAACTGCCCGGAGCCGGTGATGATGCTGCACAAGCATGTGCGCGAGCTGGTATCCGGCGGCGTGCTCAAGGTCATCGCCACCGACCCGTCGACCCGCCGCGACATCCCCAAGTTCTGCATCTTCCTCGGCCACGAGCTGCTCGGCCAGCAAGAAGACGCCGGAACCTACCTGTACTGGATCCGCAAGAAGGCCGACTGAGCCTGCCGCGATCGCGCTACACTGCGCTCCCCTGACAGGAGAGCGCCATGCTGATAGTTGCCGACGAGAATATCCCGCTGCTCGATGCCTTCTTTGCCGGTTTCGGTGAAATTCGCCGTTATCCCGGCCGGGCCATCGACGCCGACTGCGTCAAGGACGCCGACGTGCTGCTGGTACGCTCGGTGACTCGCGTCGATCGGCAACTGCTTGAGGGCAGTCGGGTGGGCTTCGTCGGCACCTGCACCATCGGCACCGATCATCTCGACCTCGAGCATTTCGCCGAAGCCGGTATCCACTGGAGCAGCGCGCCGGGCTGCAACGCCCGTGGCGTGGTGGATTACGTGCTGGGCAGCCTGCTGACCCTGGCCGAGCTCGAGGGGGCCGACCTGGGCAAGCGCGTCTATGGCGTGGTCGGCGCGGGTGAGGTCGGCGGGCGGCTGGTGCGGGTGCTGCGCGGCCTCGGTTGGAAGGTGCTGGTGTGCGACCCGGTGCGCCAGGCCAGCGAGACCGGCGATTTTGTCGATCTCGATAGTGTCCTCGCGCAGTGTGATGTGATCAGCCTGCACACGCCGCTGCAGCGTGGCGGCGAGCACCCGACCTGGCACCTGCTCGACAAGTCGCGCCTGGCCCGCTTGCGCGCAGGTGCCTGGCTGATCAACGCCAGCCGTGGGCCTGTGGTGGACAACGCGGCCCTGCGCGAACTGCTGCTGGATCGCGAGGATCTGCACGCGGTGCTTGATGTGTGGGAGGGAGAGCCGCAGGTGGACCTGCAACTGGCTGACCTGTGCACCCTGGCCACGCCGCACATCGCCGGCTACAGCCTGGACGGCAAGCAGCGGGGCACGGCGCAGATTTACCAGGCCTTCTGCCGCTGGCGCGGGGAGCCCGAGCAGGTGCGCCTCGCCGACCTGCTGCCGGCGCCGAGCCTTGCGCGGATCGAGTTTGACGCGAGCGCGGATTCGGCTTGGGCATTGGCCACCCTGTGCCGGGCGGTCTACGACCCACGTCGTGACGATGCCGATTTCCGTCGCAGCCTGAGCGAAGATCCGCTCGAACAGCGTGCGGCGTTCGACCTGCTGCGCAAACACTACCCGGTAAGGCGTGAGATCGAGGGGCTGGCGGTGGGTGTACGTGGGGAGGCGCCGCAGCTGGCGCAACTGGTCAGTGCGCTGGGGGCGGTGCTGGCCTGAGGCTCGGCCACTAAAAACCCGGCGCAAGCGCCGGGTTGCACGCAATTCAGGGGTCAGGTCTTGCGGGTTTTCTCGGCCCGGCTGGCTTCCAGGTCCTTGCAGGCCTTCTGGATCATCTGCTCGGTGATGGGTACCTCGCGGCCCTGGGCATCGATGATCGAGCCGCAGACCTGATGTTGCGCAGGGGGCTGGGTCTTGGGCGTATCGGTGTGCTGCAAGCTCATGTCCTGTCTCCTCTTTCAGGTTCAAGCTCAAGGTATCGCTTCGCCGTGACTGGTCTGTGACAGCTTTTCGGCTTCATGCTGGATCAGTCCACCAGAAAGCGCGGCAAAGCTCCAGTCACACTTTAGAACGAATGGGCATAGCCACTGCCGTTCCGTCCGGGCATGGGACGACCTCGCATTCCCAGGCGTTGCATAGCACCGACGAGTGGTAGTCTGCTACCAATCCCCTGTGGAACGACCTTTGCCATGTCCGATCCGATCTCTCCCCGCCAACGCCGCGCCCTGCACCTGGGCTGGCAGTTCGTGCGACCCTATCGCCGCCAGGCGCTGCTGGCCTTGCTGGCGCTGGTGGTCACTGCCGCCATCACCCTGTCCATGGGGCAGGGGATCCGCCTGCTGGTCGATCAGGGCTTCATGACCGGCTCGGCGCACCAGCTCAACCAGACCATTGGCCTGTTCCTGCTGCTGGTGCTGGCCCTGGCGGTGGGGACGTTCGCCCGCTTCTACCTGGTGTCGTGGATCGGCGAGCGCTGCGTGGCCGATATCCGCCGGGCGGTGTTCGACCACCTGGTCGGCCTGCACCCGGGTTTTTTCGAGGACAACCGCAGTTCGGAGATCCAGTCGCGGCTGACCGCCGACACCACCTTGCTGCAGTCGGTGATCGGCTCGTCGCTGTCGATGTTCCTGCGCAATGCGCTGATGGTGGTCGGCGGGGTGATCCTGCTGTTCGTCACCAACCCCAAGCTGACCAGCATCGTGGTGCTGGCCCTGCCCCTGGTGCTGGCGCCGATCCTGCTGTTTGGCCGGCGCGTGCGCAGCCTGTCGCGGCAGAGCCAGGACCGGGTGGCCGATGTCGGCAGCTATGTCGCCGAGACCCTTGGCCAGATCAAGACGGTGCAGGCCTACAACCACCAGGCGCGTGACCAGGCACTGTTCGGCGACACCGTGGAGGCGGCGTTCGATGTGGCGCGCCGTCGCATCGCCCAGCGCGCCTGGCTGATCACCCTGGTGATCGTGCTGGTGCTTGGCGCAGTGGGGGTGATGCTCTGGGTCGGCGGCATGGATGTGATCGCCGGACGTATCTCCGGCGGCGAGCTCGCCGCGTTCGTGTTCTACAGCCTGATCGTCGGCAGCGCCTTTGGCACCCTGAGCGAGGTGATTGGCGAATTGCAACGGGCCGCCGGTGCCGCCGAGCGTATCGCCGAGCTGCTGGCGGCGCAGACGGCGATCCTGGCGCCGTCACAGCCGGCGGGATTGGCGCACGGGCGCGCCAGTGGCGACATCGAACTGCGCGAGGTGCGCTTCGCCTACCCGTCACGGCCCGCGGTGGCGGCCGTCGACGGCCTGAGCCTGCACATCCGTCCCGGCGAGACCGTGGCGCTGGTTGGGCCGTCGGGGGCCGGCAAATCGACCTTGTTCGACCTGCTGCTGCGGTTCTACGATCCGCAAGGTGGCGCGATTCTGCTCGATGGCCAGCCGATAACCGGTCTGGCGCCTGCCGACCTGCGCCGCCAGTTTGCCCTGGTGGCCCAGCAACCGGCGTTGTTTCGCGGCACGGTCGAGGCCAACATCCGCTATGGTCGGCCCGAGGCCAGCCTGGCCGAGGTCGAGGCGGCGGCGCGCGGTGCCCATGCCCATGAGTTCGTCATCCAGCTGCCCCAGGGCTATCAGACACTCTTGGGTGAAGGGGGCGTGGGCTTGTCCGGTGGCCAGCGTCAGCGCCTGGCGATTGCCCGGGCGCTGCTGGTGGATGCGCCGATCCTGCTGCTGGACGAAGCCACCAGCGCGCTGGACGCGCAAAGCGAGTATCTGATCCAGCAGGCGTTGCCACAACTGATGGCCGGGCGCACCACGCTGGTCATCGCCCACCGCCTGGCGACGGTGCAGCATGCCGACCGCATCGCGGTGATCGACAAAGGCCGACTGGCGGCAGTCGGGACCCATCGACAATTGATCGAGCAAAGCCCACTCTACGCCCGCCTGGCAGCACTGCAATTCAACTCGGGCTGACCGTCTTTGCTGTCGCTGTTTTGTAACAATTCTGTAGCAATTGCCTGAGACTATCTGCCTCGGCTGTTGCGCAGGTGCTTGCCCTAGTTGCCATCGCCCGATGGCGGCGTTGATGGGGCAGCGAACGAGGACAAGGACGCCTCTGTCGGCGGTGCCGGCGTGCGCCGTTTCCCTCTTCCTTGTTCCGAGATCCGCAATCTTGCGTAAATCCCTCAGAGTGCAAATTCTCTCCCTGCTCGGTGGCAGCCTGTTGGCGATCCTGTTGATCGCCCTGGTGTGCTTCCAGTTCCTGTCGTCCAGTGTGCGCGGCTACGCCGAGTTGGTGGACGGACCCTTGCGTGCCTCGCAGCTGATCGACGAAGCCAACCTGCAGTTCAAGATCCAGGTGCAGGAGTGGAAGAACGTGCTGCTGCGTGGTCGCCAACCCGCGGAGCTGGACAAGTACTGGCAGCAGTTCCAGGCCCGCGAGCAGCAGGTGCAGCAATTGCTGGGGCAATTGATCGACAGCAGCGATCCGGCTCTCAAATCGCGTCTGGAGCAGCTCAAGGCCAGCCACCGCCAGCTGGGTTCGGCCTACGAGCAAGGGCGCCAGGCATTCCTGGCCGCCGGTGGCGACCCGGTGGCCGGCGACCTGGCGGTCAAGGGGGTGGACCGCGCCACCAGCGACCAGATGAGTGCACTGGTGGAGCAACTGCGCGCCGATGCCCACGGGCGTGCCGACGCCATCAGCGCCAGCGCCGAGCGCACGGTGTGGTTGGGCGTGCTGGTGATGCTGGCCTCGGCCGTACTGGTCGGGCTGTTCAGCCTATGGCTGGTCAACCGCAGCCTGGTCGAGCCGATTCGCCAGTTGATCGACTACGTCGCCCAGCTCAGCCAGGGGCGTTTCGCCGCCCGGGTCGACAGCCGCCGCGAGGATGAACTCGGACGCCTGGCGCTGGCCGCCAACACCCTGCGCGATTTTCTTGCCGACACCGTTGGCCGGCTCAAGGACAACGCCGAGGAACTGGAGAACGCCAGCGGTCAGCTCAGCCGTATCGCCGGCGACATGGCCCACGGCACCCATGATCAGTTCCAGCGTACCGACCAGGTCGCCACGGCCATGCACGAGATGTCCGCCACCGCCCAGGAGGTGGCCCGCCATGCCGCCGATGCCGCCCGCGCGGCGGACGAGGCCGACCACAGCGCCCAGGCGGGCGAGCAGGTCATGCAGCGCACCATCGACACCATTGCCGCGGTCAACCGCGAGATTGCCGGCACCGCCGCGGTGATTCGCCACCTGGAAAACGACAGCACGCGCATCGGCAAGGTACTTGAAGTGATTCGCGGCATCGCCGAACAGACCAACCTGCTGGCGCTCAACGCCGCCATCGAAGCCGCCCGTGCCGGCGAGGCCGGGCGTGGCTTCGCGGTGGTGGCTGATGAGGTGCGCAGCCTGGCCCAGCGCACCGCGGCCTCGATCGCCGAGATCCACCAGATCATCGAGGCGGTGCAGTCGGGCGCGGTGGAGGCGGTCAAGGCCATCGAGAGTGGCCAGCAGCGCAGCGAGGAGGGCGCCGAGCAGGTGCAGCAGGCCGGGCAGATGCTGCAGCGCATCACCACGGCGGTGGAGGCGATCCGCGACATGAACCGCCAGATCGCCACTGCTGCCGAGGAGCAGACCAGTGTCGCCGAGGACATCTCGCGCAACCTGGTCGAGATCACCCGCATCGCCACCGCCAACCAGCAGGCGGTGCAGCACACCGAGCAGGCCGGAAAGCGCCTGCACGGACTGTCGGGTCAGTTGGGCGAAGTGACTTCCCGCCTGACCGCCTGACGGT